>NZ_JAAKTY010000005.1:0-260533 GCF_049174875.1 Aeromonas sp. 600948 | reverse complement strand
GAGCGGGAAACGAGACTCGAACTCGCGACCCCGACCTTGGCAAGGTCGTGCTCTACCAACTGAGCTATTCCCGCAACTACCTTAAAACAGGCCGTACAGCATTTGGTTGCTTGCGCTACTGTACGGGAGCCGAATTATAAGAGCAGTCATTCCAATTGCAAGGGCTTTTTTGTCTGGTTGCGCGCGTTCGCTCAAAAGCTGGCCGAACTGTCGATTTTAGCAGCCAGCGCATGACAAACCCTTGCCGGGGAATCAGATCTTGAAGACGTGGCTGCGATAGAACTGCAGCTCGGCGATGGATTCGCGGATGTCGTCCAGCGCCTGGTGGGTGCCGCTCTTCTTGAACTGATCCAGCAACTCCGGCTGCCAGCGGCGTACCAGCTCCTTGATGGTGCTGACGTCGACGTTGCGGTAGTGGAAGAAGGCTTCCAGATCAGCCATGTGCTTGACCATGAAGCGGCGATCCTGACCGATGCTGTTGCCGCACAGCGGGCTGGTGCGCTCCGGCACCCACTGGCGAATGAACGCGAGGGTCTCGGCAACGGCTTTCGCCTCGTCATGCTGGCTCGCCTTGACCCGGGCCACCAGACCACTGTTGGTATGGGTGTTGACGTTCCACTCGTCCATCTTGGCCAGCTCTTCGTCGCTCTGGTGAATGGCGATGACCGGCCCTTCGGCCAGCACGTTCAGGTCCTTGTCGGTGACGATGGTGGCAATCTCCAGTACCACGTTCTCTTCGGGGTCGAGACCCGTCATCTCCATGTCGATCCATACCAGGTTCTGCGCGCTGACTGTCATGATTACTCTCTCTGTTGGGAGGAATGGCGGAATTTTGCCAATTTGCATGTATCATACTGGCTTTGGATCTGTTCATAAACTGGCGAATCGAGTGGCAAAGAAAGCAAAACTCAATCTGGGTCAACAAAGACGCGTCCAGGCCAACCGCGAGCGTCGGCTGCAAAAAGAGCACACCACAGAGGTGGATGACACCCTGTTTGGCCCGGCCATCGAAGGGGTGGTGATCAGCCGTTTCGGTCAACACGCGGACGTGGAAGCGAGCGATGGCACCATCCACCGCAGCAACCTGCGGCGCAGCAGCATCAGCAGTCTGGTCTGTGGCGACAAGGTGGTGTGGCGTCCCGGCCTCAATGCCGCGACAGCGGGCGTCATCGAGGCGGTGCATCCGCGCCACTCGGTACTGACCCGGCCGGACTTCTACGACGGGGTCAAACCCATCGCCGCCAACATCGACCAGATCATCATCGTCTCGGCGGTGATGCCCGAGTTCTCCACCAACATCGTCGACCGCTATCTGGTGGCCGCCGAGGATGTGGAGATCCGCCCCCTCATCGTGCTGAACAAGGTCGACATGCTCGATGATGCCGCCAGAGCGCGCATCGAGAGCCAGCTCGAAACCTATCGCAAACTCAATTACGAAGTGCTGCTGGTGAGCTGCGAGAGCGGCGAAGGGCTCGATGAGCTGAAAGCCGCACTGACCGACAAGATCAGCATCTTCGTCGGCCAGTCCGGGGTCGGCAAGTCGTCCCTCACCAATGCCCTGATGCCGGGGCTGGATGTGCTCACCGGCGAGATCTCCGAGAACTCGGGGCTCGGCCAGCACACCACCACCACGGCGCGGCTCTACCACTTCCCGAGCGGTGGCGATCTCATCGACTCCCCCGGGATCCGCGAGTTCGCCCTCTGGCATCTGGAGGCCGACCGCATCACCTGGTGCTTCGTCGAATTCCGCGACTATCTGGGTGGCTGCAAGTTCCGCGACTGTACCCACAAGGACGATCCCGGCTGTGCCCTGCGCGCCGCGGTCGACGCGGGCGCCATCAGCGCTGATCGCTTCCACAACTATCACCGCATCCTGGAAACCATGCAGGAAGCCCGTCACGGTCGCCAACAGGCGCGCCTGTGACCCTAATAAACCTACGTTGATGATGAACATGAGCATTACTGACAACCTGAAAATTGCCGGTCAATACTGTCTGCCCAAGCACGCCCTCTCCCGTCTGATCGGCAAATTTGCCGCTGCCGAAGCGGGCAACATCACCACCAAAGTGATCGAGGCTTTTATCAAGCAGTACAAGGTCGACATGAGCGAGGCGCTGCACGAGAGCCCGGCCCACTACAAGAGCTTCAACGAGTTCTTCACCCGCGAGCTCAAGCCCGGAATCCGCCCCGTGGTAGAAGATGCCATGACTCTGGCGCTGCCGGTGGATGGTACCGTCAGCCAGCTCGGCCCCATCCAGCAGGGTCGCATCATTCAGGCCAAGGGCCACGACTACAGCGCCCGCGAGCTGCTGGGCGGTTATGAGGATCTGGTGGCACCGTTCAAGGATGGCGACTTCGCCACCATCTACCTGGCGCCCAAGGATTATCACCGCATCCACATGCCGCTGGACGGCGTACTGGAGAGCATGGTGTTCGTGCCGGGGGATCTCTTCTCCGTCAACCCGCTCACCGCCGAGAACGTGCCCAACCTGTTTGCCCGCAACGAGCGGGTGGTCGCCACCTTCCGCACTCCGCACGGCCCCATGGCGCTGGTGCTGGTCGGTGCCACTATCGTGGCCAGCATCGAAACCATCTGGGCCGGCAACATTGCGCCGACCAAAGAGAAGAAGGTGGTGCGCTGGGACTACACCGGCGACGAGGCCATCACCCTGCAAAAAGGCGCCGAGATGGGGCTGTTCAAGCTGGGCAGCACCGTGGTCTGCCTGTTTGGCCCGGGCATGCTGGCCGGTTTCGAGCCCCATCTGGCCAACGGGGTCACCACCCGCATGGGTCAGCCCTTTGCCAAGCTGGCGGAGCAGGCATGAGCGAGCAACCGAACGCCTCGCAGAAGAACAACCCGCTGCACGGGCTGACGCTGGAGGCCATCGTCACCGCGCTGGTCGAGCACTATGGCTGGGAAGAGCTGGGGCAGCAGATCAATATCCGCTGCTTCACCGATAATCCCAGCATCAAGTCCAGCCTGAAGTTCTTGCGCAAGACCCCCTGGGCTCGGGAGAAGGTCGAAAGCCTCTACCTCTACGTCCAGCGCAAGCAAGCCAAATCGAAGAAGGAAGGGCAAGATGGCCTTTAAGATTACGTACACCTATAAAAAACAGGCCAAAGAGCTCGGCTATGCCAACGACAAGTTCCGCAGCATCTACGACGCCATCGCCGCAGCCGAAGGGCTGGATCTCTCCAGTTTCCACGCCATGGAGGCCCAGCTGGCTCAGGTATGTCGCCGTGACAAGAAAAGCGTGAAGGATTACCAGGAGAACTACTTCAAAGAGTTGGGATTCTCCAACATCGTCATCGAACGGGACAATCTCGAAGAGGATCAGGAGTAACCATGCGAACCTTGATTCTGATGGCCGCCTCTCTGCTGCTGGCGGCATGCAGTACACCGGAACAACATCTGGTGGGCAGCGATCGCGACAGCCACGGCTGTATCGGCAGTGCGGGCTATCAGTGGTCGGCGCTGACTGGCAAATGTGTGCGCCTGTTTGAAGAGGGTATCCGGCTCAATCCGACCGATGCCGGCCAGACCAGCAGCGCGTTCGTGCTGTTCAACACCGATCAGAGCAAGGCCGAGCTCACCCTGCCCACTGGCGAGCAGCACCAGCTTGCCCGTCAGGGCATGGAAGGCAACTGGTCGTGGCAGGGTAGCGGCTACACCCTCTTCCCCTGGAAGGGCTATGTGCTCAAATCCGGTGACAAGGTGCTCTATCAGGGGGAGTAACCCGAACGCCTGATATCTTCCCGATATCCGCCAAATAAAATGCCGACCCAAGTGGTCGGCATTTTTGTATGTGAAACAGACTGTTATCAGGCGCGGCTAAGGTAATCGGCCTGCCCCACCCACTTGTAGCTGGTGAGCTCGGTCAGCCCCATGGGGCCACGAGCGTGCAGCATCTGGGTCGAGACCGCCACCTCGGCCCCCAGCCCAAACTGGCCACCATCGGTGAAACGGGTCGAGGCGTTGACGTAGACAGCCGCCGAACCGGCCCCGTTGACGAAACGCTCGGCGTTGGCCAGATCGTTGGTCAGGATGGCATCGGAGTGGCCGGCGTTGTGCTCGCGCATATGGGCCAGCGCCTCGTTCACATCCGCCACCAGCTTGACCCCCAGGGTCAGCCCCAGCCACTCGGTATCGAAATCCTCCGGCCCCGCCTCGCACAGGTTGTCGGCACCCGCCAGCAGCGTCATGGTGTTGGCCGCGGCCACCAGCGTCACCTTGCGCTCGTTCATCAGCGTCACCAGTTGCGGCAGGAAGGTGGCTGCCACCTTCTCGTGTACCAGCAGGGTATCGAGGGCGTTGCAGGCGGAGGGGCGCTGCACCTTGGCGTTGTCGATAACCGCCAGAGAGCGCACCAGATCGGCGCTCTCGTCGACGAAGATGTGGCTGATGCCAAACCCGCCGATGATGACCGGGATGGAGCTGTTCTCCTTGCACATCTTGTGCAGGCCGGCGCCACCGCGGGGGATGATCATGTCTACATAGCGGTCGAGGCGCAGCAGCTCGCCGACCAGCGCCCGATCCGGGTTGTCGATGTACTGCACCGCCGCCTCGGGCAGACCGGAGGCCGCCAAGGCATGCTGGATCACCCGCACCAGTTCCAGATTGGAGTGGAAGGTCTCGCGCCCGCCGCGCAGTATGCTGGCGTTACCGGTCTTGAGGCAGAGGCTGGCGATGTCGATGGTGACGTTGGGGCGCGCCTCGTAGATGACGCCGATAACCCCGATGGGCACCCGACGACGGGAGAGACGCAGGCCATTTTCCAGCACCCGGCTATCCATTTCGGCGCCGACCGGATCGTCCAGCGTGATCACCTTGCGCACATCTGCCACGATACCGGCTAGCCGGGCCGGATTGAGCAGCAGGCGATCCAGCATCGCCTCTGACAAGCCCGCTTCACGGCCGGCGGCGATATCTTTCGCGTTGGCGGCGAGGACCTGCTCACTGCGCGCTTCCAGCTCGTCGGCGATGGCGGCCAGTGCCCGATTCTTCTGCGCCGTGCTGATGGTAGCCAGCTGATAGGCGGCTTCTCGGGCCGCCTGCCCCATTTTCTCCAGACTCATCTCATTTCCCTTTGTTCATGCTGTGCCGCCCTGATTAGAGCAGCACCATATCGTCTCGATGGATGGCTACTGAACCATATCCATAGCCCAGTACCTGCTCAATCTGATCCGAGTGGACGCCGCGCAGTTTATCCAGCTCCAGATGGTCGTAACGGCAGATACCGCGCGCCAACTCGGCGCCTTTGGGATCAAGAATACGCACCACATCGCCCCGAATGAAATCGCCCTTGACTGCCACAATCCCCTTGGGCAGCAAGCTGGAGCCTTTCTCCTTCATGGCGGCCACTGCGCCCGGATCCACATGCACTTCGCCGTGAGGAGGTGGGCCTGCCAGGATCCAGCTCTTGCGTCCTTCCAGCGGGGACGCCAGCGCGGGAAACAGGGTGCCAATCCGCTCACCCTTGGCAAGACGGCCAATCACCTCCGGCATCTGGCCGGTCGCGATCACCACGTTGACACCAGCTCGACGGGCCACATCGGCGGCCTGCAGCTTGGTAGCCATGCCGCCGGTGCCAAGGCCGCTGACACTGTCACCCGCCAGCGATCGCAAGGTATCGTCGATGGTCTGCACCTCTTCAATAAGCTGGGCATCGGGATTGGTGCGCGGATCGGCGGTAAAGAGCCCCTTCTGGTCTGTCAGCAGGATCAGCAGATCCGCATCCGCTAGAATGGCGGCCCGTGCGGAGAGGTTGTCGTTGTCGCCGACCTTGATCTCGGCGGTCGCCACCGCATCGTTTTCGTTGATGACCGGAATAATGCGGTGATCGAGCAAGGTGCGCATGGTGTCGCGGGCGTTGAGGTAGCGCTCCCGATCTTCCAGATCGGCGCGGGTCAGCAGCATCTGGCCGATATGCAGACCGTAGAGGTTGAACAGATCCTGCCATACCCGAATAAGCTGGGTCTGACCAACCGCCGCCAGCATCTGCTTGTTGGGAAGGGTTGGCGCCAGTGGCGGGTGACCCAGATGTTCACGCCCGGCGGCGATAGCTCCTGATGTGACAACCACGACCCGATGGCCGTGACGGTGCAAGGCCGCACACTGTCTGACCAGCTCGACCATATGGGCACGATTGAGCTGGGAAGACCCCCCTGTGAGCACGCTGGTGCCCAACTTGACGACTATGGTTCTGTTTTCCATGGGAGCATAAAGGCTAAAAAATAAGGAATATCTTTATACCCACGGCCATGGGGCCCTGCAAGGCAATTCCATAAAGGGTGATGAAAGGATGGGGCAAGAGTCTCCCTGCGAGCTCGTCACAACCTCTCGCAGGGCATCAGAGGCTCAGGCAGCCGTTACACTCAACTCGTTGGTCACCTGTTCGGCAGGCACTAGCTGACACTCGAGCGAGGCCAGTTTGTCACTGATCAATTTGTAGAAACGGTTGAGGGTCCGTTCCACCTCGACCTGGTGCTTCTTGGGGATCGGCTTGTCGAGCCACTCGCCATCGGCATTGTACAATCCGAACTGGTAATGGTAGCGGAACAGATGATCCTCCTGCTCCAGCACCAGCCACCAACCCCAGAACTCCCGCTTGTCTGGCGCCGGTTTGGCACTGACACAAACGGAAAGACTGTCGAAACGGTAACGCCCCTCTTCACAGAGATCCTCACGCAAATAGGGGCCAATGGCAGCAAACTGTCTCAGCAGTCGCTTGTAGGTCACTCTTTCAGACATGTTAACCTCCCTGTTAAACAAGCCGCGCCACCTCGGGATGGCGTCAGTCCTTCAGCGCATCAGATACATAGATGCTGTTTCAGCCACTCGACGATTTCGTCCAGCGCCTTGTCATACACCTCAAGCAAGGGCTGCTTGTCGAAGACGATGGCCTTGCCGTTACGACTGGCCGCCGCCAATGCCCGTACATCCTGCTCGGGACAGATGAAATCTCGTTTGTGTCCAATACTCAATATCGGCACAGAGGTGCGAGTCCCCAGTAATCCCTGCGTTTTCAGTGAAAATACCTGACACTTGGTACGCATGGTATCCCAATGAGCCGCATCAGCGCCCAACCGGTTGGCCAGGCTGTCCCGCATCATGCGCGGGCACTTGGCAAACAACTCCTGATTGGTAAACACCTGATTGACCCCGGCCCCGACACAGACCACGGTTTTGAGCTTGAATGGCTCGATAAAGGCCAGACGTGCCGCCACATTGCCTGCCAATCGCATACCGACCATAGCGATACGCTGATGATCGACCCAGGCCACTTCGGAGAGATAGTGCAGCACAGCCTGATGAAGGCGGCTGGTATCCTGTACCAATGGCCAATGCTCGGCATAGCCGATGCCCGGCATGTCGAGGGAGAGCATACCGATGCCGTTGGGCTCGAGTCGCTTGAGATAGAAGTTGAGGAAATCGAGCTGCAGAGAGTCGATCCCCCCGCTGATGATCACCAGAGGCACCGGTTTGTCGGTGGTCGGCAGGTGGAGATAACCCTGAATATGCTTGCCGCGAAAGGGCACCTGGATCTCTTTGAGCGGCACCTTGAACAACCGGCCCGCCTCGCGATAGGCCATATTGCCAAGCAGCTGGGCCTGATCCGCCAGTTCATCATCCTTGAGATGGGGGTAGCTGGCGATGGAATAGTAGCGCACCGCCTTGAGCAGCTGTTTCAAGGCGCCAGCTGCATCCCCCTGCTCACGCAGTTCGCGCCCAAGCTTGAAGTAGTTACCAGCCACCTGGCTCCACTCATAGATCCAGTTGCCAGGCACATAGCCCTTGATGGTATCGAGATAGCAGTCATGGGTGCGTTCACCGGTCGCTATGGCGATGCGGGCCAGAGTCTGCTCAACCTCGACCGGGTCGGCCCCCTGCCAGGCCCAGGAGGGGCGGCGCAGCAGGCGATACCAGCTCTTTGACATGGAGCCGTCGATAAACATCTCGTCTGACTCTGCTTCGGCAATGTCCGCCGGGCTGGAGTTGGAGATCTCGGAAGTTTCCAGCACCTTCTTGACCCGGGTAAACAGCTTTTCGGTCAGATTGAGGTCGTCGTTCAAGTCCAAGATTGTGTCCTATTCATATCAGGCAATAGCTCATCTTAACCACTTTTACTGCCCATCAGCCACCCTGCAACAGATTGATACACAAAAAAACAGGGCTCCATCAAGGAGCCCTGTGAAACCATTCTTGCCGCGTGCGGCCAATTGACGCTCTGAACGTCACATCCCGATCCCGTTACTTTTCGTCGCAGATCGGTGTGGCGAACTCCAGCGCCATATCCCACGGCTGTTCAATCCAGGTATCCTGCGGGATTGCCACTTCGAAATCGTCCAGCAGCGCTTCGCCCATCGGCTTGGCGAAGATCGCGATGAACTTGGCTTTCGGGTAGAGCTCGCGGATCGCCTTGGCGGTAGTGCCGGTGTCTACCAGATCTTCCACCACCAGCCAGCCTTCGCCGTCACCGGCGGTGGTGGCAGCTTTAACGACTACCAACTCGCGCTGGCTGTCGTG
Source organism: Aeromonas sp. 600948 (assembly GCF_049174875.1). Classification (NCBI taxonomy): domain Bacteria; kingdom Pseudomonadati; phylum Pseudomonadota; class Gammaproteobacteria; order Aeromonadales; family Aeromonadaceae; genus Aeromonas; species Aeromonas sp. 600948. The sequence continues at coordinate 252,006 of NZ_JAAKTY010000005.1, read as the reverse complement.
GTCATAGCTGGAGATGCAGAGGGTTTCCACATTACGAATGCCAAGTTCACGGGCCATCAGGGCTGCGGGCACCAGACCACCACGGCTGACCGCGATGATACCTTTCCACTGGCTGACAGGCAGCTGGCGACGGGCCAGACGGCGAGCTTCACGTTGCAGGTTGTCCCACGACACATAGAACTTTTTCGGCATGTTATCGATCTCGAATAGTTATTTAAAAACAATCACTTAAAATAACAACATCCGCAATTCTCCCTGCGGATGCCAGTAAATGGCGGCCCTTGCCCGACTGAATTCAGATTGCACTTCGGCTGCCTCAGGGCTAAGCCTCGGCAGCAAATCTGATAACAATGGAAGCAAGATGGGCTTATCCGGCGATCGGTTAGATGATGTGTCCAAACCGCGGACAGGCTGTTGGGCCGATATGATAGCACCGTTTGCAGAGAAAATGCCTGGCAAACGTATGCCAAAAACAGGAAAAATCGGCATCACCCTCTCCATTCGGCCCATCTCAAGCGCCAAACGAATAACCTGCCGTCCCTACTACCGAGCCCAAATGGGACTGTGCGGCAAATCGCAGATAAAAAAATAGCAGGGGGAGGGTTTACCTCACGCACCTGCTGCTTTCTCGCCTCTGCCAGGTTGGGCAGCTCGCCTTAGCGACGAGTGACGAAGGGGTTAGGGTAGCTGAAACCCTGGGTATACAAAGAGGGGGCAAACCAATAGGTTGAGTTGCTGCCTGGCATATTGAAACTCCTGATTGCTTAACAAGTTACGTACCTTTAATGCGGGCTCAAATCCTTGAACGAACACTCGGTTCCATGGAGGCGCACTTGCTTTGCTTCGGTTCCCTGGAGGCTTTCATCGTCATCCTGACGGGTGGCGAACCACGGGAGCTAATTTACCAGTCGGTGCATTAAATTCAATATTTTTGTGAGATCGGTCACACATTTTCTTTTCTATCGGTCAGCGTCGTCCGAACCTGACGATCGTACTGCCTGGTTGCCATCAGCCAGCACAAGCTGCCTGCGATTTGCGCTGATTGCTCACATTTTTGTGTGATTGACTGTATTATCGTTATCCTCTTCCCCGGCCCGCTGATGGGGCCCTGTTAATTCCGTGCTGGTAAGGAGTCCCGACGTGGCACAGCTTAGCTCTCTCTCTCCCAAACTGATTTGGCATTTCTTCGAACAGATCTGCTCCATTCCCCACCCTTCCAAACATGAAGCCAAACTGAGCGCCTGGATCATCCAATGGGCTCAAGGGGAAGGTCTGGCGGTCAAGCAGGACAAGGTCGGCAACATCATCATCAAGAAACCGGCCACCCCGGGGATGGAAAACCGCAAAGCCGTGGTACTGCAGGCCCACATCGACATGGTGCCGCAGGCCAACGCCGACACCAAACACGACTTCGCGACCGATCCCATCGATGCCTATGTAGATGGCGAGTGGGTCACGGCCCGTGGCACCACTCTGGGTGCCGACAACGGCATAGGCATGGCCGGTTGCCTGGCAGTGCTGGCTGACAAGACCATCAAACACGGTCCGCTGGAAGTGCTGCTGACCACCGACGAAGAGACCGGCATGACCGGCGCATTCGGTCTGGAAGCGGGCTGGCTGGAGGGCGAAATTCTGCTCAACACCGACTCCGAAGAGGATGGCGAAGTCTATATGGGCTGCGCTGGCGGTGTGGATGCCAATATCCGCTTCCAGCTCGAGCTGGTTGACGCCAGCGAAGGCGAAGCGTTCGAGCTGGCCGTGAAAGGGCTGCGTGGCGGCCACTCCGGTTGCGATATCCATCGCGGCCGTGGCAACGCTAACAAGCTGCTTGTGCGTCTGCTCAAAGCAGCCGAGCCGATGGGTGTTCGTCTGGCCGAGATCCACGGCGGCACTCTGCGCAACGCCATCCCACGCGAAGCCCGTGCCACCCTGCTGGTGCCTGCTGCCAACGTAAACGAGTTCAAGGCGCTGGTTGACCGCTACACCGGGATCTACCAGACCGAACTGGCCGCCACCGAGCCGAACCTGACCGTGCTGGTCAACAACGCCGCCAAACCGGCCAAGCTGATGAGCGTCTCCCTGCAGCAGCGCCTGCTGGATGCCCTGATGGCCTGCCCGAACGGCGTGATGCGCATGAGCGATGCCATGCCCGGCGTGACCGAAACCTCGACCAACCTGGGGGTCATCAAGACTCAGGATGGCGAAGTGTACGTCCAGTGCCTGATCCGCTCCCTGATTGACTCCGGTCGCGAGAGCATCGAGCAGATGACCCGCTCCCTGTTCACCCTGGCGGGTGCCAGCTGCGAATTCACCGGAGCCTATCCTGGTTGGGCGCCAAACGTGGACTCCCCCGTCATGGCGCTGGTACGCAACAGCTACCAGACTCTGTTTGGCACTATGCCCAACGTGATGGTGATCCACGCCGGTCTCGAGTGCGGTCTGTTCAAGAGCGCCTATCCGGAGTGGGACATGGTCTCCTTCGGCCCGACCATCCGCGGGGCCCACTCCCCTGACGAGAAGGTGCATATCCCGGCGGTCGAGCGTTTCTGGCAACTGCTGGTGCACGTGCTGGAAGCGATTCCGGCCAAATAACCCGGCCTACGCCACACGGCAAAACAAAGCCCCGCACTGCTGCGGGGCTTTTTATTGTCTGTTCCAGCCTGACTTTGGCGCTTAACGGATACCGCGCGCCTCGCGGATCCACTCCCAGGCTTGCTGGATCTCCTGGGTCTTTTCCTTGGCCATCTCCATCATCTCCGGCGGCAGCCCTTTGGCGGCCAGCTTGTCCGGGTGATGCTTGCTCATCTCCTTGCGGTAAGCACGCTTGATATCCTGATCGCTGTCGCTCTCGCTTACCCCCAGCAGCTGGTAGGCATTCTTGAGGCGATCCGCAGAAGGCGGCTCCTGCCGATACTGCTGACCACCGGAATGGCCACTCTGATACTGGCCATGGGCCTGATTGAAGAAGTTCATCTGTGCCTCGGCCATCGCCAGAATGCGGGCCAGCTCGATGCGACTGAAACCCAGCTCGTCGGCGATGGTGTGAAGAATGGCGCGCTCGCCCTCCTCTACCCGCCCGTCGGCAAAGGCCGCCTGCAACTGCACTTCGAGGAAGAAGCGCAGAATGTCGCGCTGCCCCAGACTGGCACGGCGGAACTCGGCCAGGGTCTCGCGCAGCGGGAAGTCAGCCTCCTTACCGAGACGAAACGACTCCTGCGCCCGGGCACGCTGTTCGCCCGCCAGCCGCATACGATCCATCAGGTTGGAGGCAACCCGGATCTCCTGTTCGGTCACCTGACCGCTTGACTTGGCGATGTGACCCATCACCGAGAAGGTGGCGTGGAAGAAGACGGCTTGCTGCGCCTGACTCGGGCCGCGACGAAACGCCCCCTGCAGCCCCATGCCACGGTCGAAACGGTGGCCTATCCACAGGCCAATCAGGGCGCCGATAATATTGCCGAGCAGAAAACCGAAGAAGGCGCCCAGCACCTTACCCCAAATACGCATGGTTCAAGACCTCTTGAAGTTAATGAGTGCGGGCCTGGAGCTGGTCATCCAGCTCGCGCAGTCGATCGACCGTGCCGATATCGCGCCACTCGCCAGCGAGCAGGCTGCCGCCCACCCGCCCTTGCGCCATCCAGTCACGGAGCAGGGGCGCCAGCTTGCGGGCACCGCCCGCGAGACCGGCAAAGGCCGCCGGATCATATAGTCCGACCCCGCTGAAGGTAAACGCTGGCGTATCCATAACTCGCCCTTCTTGCAAGGCAAAGTCCCCGGCGGGGTGCTGGGGCGGATTGGGCACCAGCCAGAGGTGGGCCAGATCATCGCCAAGGGGCTGGCTGACCAGAGTGTGATAATCGAGATCGAGCCAGGTATCGCCGTTGATCACCAAAAAAGGTTCAGAGCCCAGTAGCGGCAGCGCCTGCACAATGCCGCCCGCGGTCTCCAGCGCGCTCTCCTCGGCTGACCAGTGGATGGTCACGCCAAGCGCACTGCCATCACCAAGGCTCTCGACCAGCTTGTGGCCGAGCCAGGCGTGGTTAATGACCAGCTCGGTCACGCCAGCTGACTTCAACTTTTCGATATGGTGGACGATAAGCGGCTTGCCCCCCACCGCCAGCAGCGGCTTGGGCAGCAGGTCAGTCAGCGGGCGCATCCGCTCGCCACGGCCAGCGGCCAGGATCATCGCCTTCATGGTTTTACCCCTGCATTGGCGACCCCCGGCAACACCACCTGCTCCAACCACTGACCAAAACGGGCCAGTACCGGATAGGCACCACCATGAGTGCGACAGACATCCACCACGTAGCCGAGGGTACGGGGAATATCCTTGAGATAGCCGGACTTGCCGTCGCGATGATAGAGCCGGGTAAAGATTCCGGCCGCTTTGAGGTGGCGCTGCATGCCGGTCAGATCGGCATCGCGACGGAAACTGGCATAATCGAGCTCGCCAAGCAGACCCGCCTGTTGCAGGGTGGCAAAGCCGTGGCGCATCCCTTCATCGATCACCTCGTCCGGCCAGCGCACGTAGCAATCTTTCAGCAAGGAGACCAGATCATAAGTGAGCGGCCCGATGACCATATCCTGAAAATCGATGATGGCCAGCCGGCTGCTCTCGGGGGTATCACCGCCACATACCATCAGGTTGCGACTGTGGAAATCCCGATGCATCACCCCCTGCGGCTGGGCCAGATTGCAGGCGGTGAGGCAAGCGAAGGTCTCGTCCAGCAGTTGCTGCTCTTCATGGCTCAGGCTCAGTTGCAGATGATGGCCGAGCAGCCACTCGGGGAAAATGCTGTTCTCCCGCGCCATAAATGCCGCATCGAAGGGTTCAAGCGCCAGTTCAACCGCCCCCAGGCGGGGCAGCAAATCAATCGCCTTGCCATACCAGGCCAGTACGTTGTGTTCGTTCAGGCAGCTGATCAGCTGAGTATCGCCCAGGTCACTCACCGCCAGCAGACCCTGTTCGTAGTCCACCGCCTTGACCTCTGGCGCCAACAGCTGACGCGCCTGCAAGGCGGCCGCGTTACGAACAAACTCATGATTTTTTTCGGTTTTCGGATTGGCATCCACCCAAACCAGACCACCACCGCGATAGTAGCGACGGAAGCTGGCATCACCGGAAATGAGGGTCAACTGAAGATTGGCATCACCGGAAATACGGCGTGCCCACTGCAATAGCAGGGAATCGCGATCGTGCATAAGTAGAGGACCAAGGTGGAAAGCAGCACTTGGCTGTTAGCCCTGGCCGCAATAATGCTTTATCATTGCCGGCTAACATAAAGCAATGACATGCAATGTCAACTCGATGAAACCTGTCGTAAAATGCATGCCTTGGATCAACCGTATCTATCACGGATTGCACGAGTCTTTCACATGACCAAATGGACACTGGGGTACCGCTATCCCATCGCCCTGACTATCAGCCTGGCCCCCGCACTCACCCCTATGATGGTGCAGGCGGCCCCGTTCGAAGCGCCGCCAGCCACCGGCATTCTCGATAGTCTCTGCTATGACTATGTTCCCAAGATAGAGAAGCCTTCATCGGATCAGGATGCCAACGCGCAGCCGGTCGAGGTTGATGCTGACCGTCTCGAGGCCAAACAGGGCGGCACCGCCGTCTATGAAGGCGACGTCAAGGTTCGTCAGGGTGTTCGCAAGTTTGACTCCGATTATGCACAGCTCGATCAGAAGAGCCGGGATGTCATCGCCATCGGCAACATCTATTACAACGACGGTCAGGTGACCGTCACCAGCGACAAGACCCTCAAATCCAACCTGGATACCAAAAACTCCGAGCTGGAGGAGGGCAAGTATCAGGTGCATGGCTCACCGGTGCGCGGCTTTGCCAAACGCGTGGTGATGACCAACAACAACCAGAACATCACCATGGAGGGAGCCCAGTACACTACCTGCCCCCCCGGTCAGGAAGTGTGGACCCTCAAGGCGGGCAGCATCGACATCGACCAGAAAGAGGTGTTCGGCGAAGCCTGGAACGCCAGCCTCTGGCTCTATGACTACCCGGTGTTCTACTTCCCCTATATAAACTTCCCCATCAAGGATGAACGGAAGACAGGTCTGCTCTACCCGGGTTACAAACAGAGTTCCGGCAACGGCATGGAGATCACCCAGCCCTTCTACTGGAACATTGCCCCCAACTACGATGCCACCATCACCTCCCGCTTTATGGACAAACGCGGCCTGATGGAACAGGTAGAGTTTCGCTACATGCCGGACCCAGCCCATACCGGTACCCTCTATTTTGAAAGCCTCAGGGATGACAAGCAGTATGATGCTGGCAACCCGAGCTTTACCAACCCGTCGACAGGGACTCCGTACCTCTCAGATGGTCATCGTTACCTGATGAATATTCGTCACGGATCCACCCTGATGGATGGCTCCCTGCGTTTAGGCATCGACTACACCCAGGTACGGGACAAGGATTACAACTACTTCAACGACTTCAGCCCGCAAGTGGGCACCCAGGTCGACAGCCAGTTGCAGCAATCCTTTACCGCCGGTTACTACCAGCAGAACTGGAACCTCACCTCCGAGGTGCGTCGCTATCAGATCCTGAGTCCCTACGCGCTGCTGCCCCACGAGATGCTGCCACGCATCAACTACAACTACTTCCAGCAGGGGAAATGGTTCGATCTGGCCTGGAACAGCGAGCTGACCAAGTTTGGCTATGACAGCGGCAGCGCCACTGCCCAGCAGGCCGGTGAGCGTTATACCGCTACCCGTCTGCATCTGGCTCCCACCCTGACCATCCCCCTGGTCGATGCGCCGGGTTACTACCTTATAAGCCAGTACAAACTGATGTTTACCTCCTACAACCAGGAGATCCCCAAAGACCTGATTAGCCAGGATCGCAGTAAATTTACAGACGCAGATAGCCAGCAGCTGACCCTGAAAGACGGCACCATTACCCGCACCTTGCCGTCCTTCCGCCTCAAGGGGGGCGTCAACTTCGATCGTCCGGTAGACTGGTATGATGGCAAGGGCACCCAGACCCTGGAGCCTGAGTTCCAGTACCTCTATATCCCTTACAAGAATCAAGACGAAATAGGGATTTACGACTCCACCACTACCCGTCAGGACTACTACAGCCTGTTCAGCGATCGCCGCTACGCCGGTCTCGACCGCATCAGCGATGCCAACCGGGTCACCGTTGGCCTGACCAGCCGGGTCTATGACAATGTGGGGGATGAGCGGTTACGTCTGGCGGTAGCCCAGGCCTTCGAGATGACACCTCCCAAGGTGCGCCTCTACCCGTCCGATCAGGAAAACACCAACGCCCGCTCCCTGCTCTCGTTCGAGGGGGATGCCCGGATCACCGATGAGTGGTTCGCCCATGCCGGCACCCAGTACGATACCTCCGAGGGGGAATTTACTGCCGGCAACGGTGCAGTCGAATACCGGACCGGCAAGCTGACCACCCAGGTCAACTACCGCTATATCCAGGACGGCAACCGGGACTATCGCTACCCGAGCAATCCTGCTCTGGCCGAAGACCTCAGCCAGGCTGGTCTGGTGATGATGGCGCCGATCGCCGATCAGTGGCAGATGTATGGCGGTTACTATCGCGATATCAAGCAGGATGTGAACATTGACCGCAAGATCGGTGTCAAATACGACTCCTGCTGCTGGAGCATCAACATGAGCCTGGAGTGGCACAACCAGCCGGACAACATCACTCTGAAGCCCACTTCGGAAAAAGTCATTGGTCTGCAGTTTGAAATGAAGGGACTTGGCAGCGTGGGTACCGGTGGCCGCAGTGTCACCCTGGATACCGAGCTGTTGCCCTATGTTCGCCCGTTTAATCTGAAAGACCAGCAATGATGCTGGTCCAGCCTTGAGAGATGGATATGAAAAAGACCCTGATTGCCCTGCTGACCGCGGGAATGTTCGGCGCCATGAGCCAGGCCGCACTGGCTGCGCCCGAGCTGATGGACAAAGTGCTGGCCGTGGTCAACAAGGACGTAGTGCTGTCCAGTCAACAGGACGCACTGGTCAACAAGGTAAAACTCTCCGCCCAGGAGAGCGGCCAGTCTCTGCCTGACGATGCCACTCTGCGCAAACAGGCACTCGACCGTCTGATCCAGGAGAGCCTGCAGCTGCAACTGGCGGATCGCCAGGGGCTGAAGATCAGTGATACCCAGCTGGAACAGGCTATTCAGGGCATCGCCGCCGACAACAAGATGACCCTGGATCAGCTGCGCGCCCAGCTCGCCCGTGAAGGGATGACCTATGCCCAGTATCGGGAAGAGGTTCGCCGCGAGATCCTGATGAACGAGGTGCGCCGCAATCAGGTGCGCCGCCGTATCAACATCTCCGAGCAGGAGGTGAAGCAGGTGGTGGAGATCCTGAAGAAACAGGGTCAACAGCAGAACGAATACCACGTCGGCCATATCCAGATTGCCCTGCCGGACAACCCCACCGCCGCCCAGCTGGATGCCGCCAAGAGCAAGATCGAGCGCATTCTGGCCGCCCTCAAGCAGGGTGCCGACTTCCGCAAACTGGCCATTGCCGAGAGTAACGGCCCCAAGGCGCTGGAAGGGGGTGACTGGGGCTGGATGAGCCCGCAAGAGATGCCGACCCTGATGGCCGAAGCGGTACAGGGTACCAAGAAGGGCGATATCGTGGGCCCGCTGCGCTCCGGCGCCGGTCTGCACATCGTCAAGGTGTTCGACACCAAGGGTCAGCAGCAAGTGATGCAGACCGAGGTGAAGGCCCGTCACATCCTGATCAAGCCCTCCATCATCCTGAGCGAAGAGAAAGCCAAGGGGATGCTGGACGGCATTCTGCACGACATCAAGAGCGGCAAGGCAAGCTTCGCCAGCATGGCGGAGAAGTATTCCGAAGATCCGGGCTCTGCGGTGCAGGGTGGCGAACTGGGCTGGTCTGATCCCAACGTCTATGTACCAGAGTTTCGCGACATGGTTAACCGACTGCAACCAGGCCAGATCAGCGCCCCCTTCCGCACCAGCCACGGCTGGCACATCGTCCAAGTGGAAGATCGTCGCAGCCAGGATGCCACTGACAAGGCTCTGGAACAGCGTGCCTATCAGCTGATCTACAATCGCCGCTTCGTGGAAGAGTCCCAGGCCTGGTTGGACGAGCTGCGTGATGAGGCTTACATCCGTGTCGAAGGATCTGCGAGCTGATGAGCTGCCGTCGCCTTGCCGTTACCCCGGGCGAACCGGCCGGGATCGGCCCGGATCTGGTGCTGCAGATTGCCCAGCAGGATTGGCCCCACCAGTTGGTGGTGATCGCCGATCCGGCGCTGCTGCGCGAGCGGGCAACCCTGCAGGGGCTCAGCATCGAGCTTGAGCCCTATGACGCAACCGCCCCTGCTCATCCGCAGCGGGCGGGCACCCTGACCGTCTGTCCGGTCACCCTCGGCGCCCCCGTGGTGCCGGGCGAGCTGAACGAAGGCAATGGCGCCTATGTGCTAGCGACCCTGCAGCGTGCCTGCGATGGCAACATGAGCGGCGAATTTGCCGCCGTGGTGACTGGGCCGGTGCACAAGGGGATCATCAACCAGGCCGGGGTCTCGTTCAGCGGCCACACCGAGTTCTTTGCCCAACAATCCAACACTGCCGATGTGGTAATGATGCTGGCAACCGAGGGGCTGCGGGTCGCACTGGCGACTACCCATATTCCGCTGGCCTATGTAGCGATGGCCATCACCGAAGATCGCCTCGGCAAGGTGATCCGGATCCTCAACGAGGATCTCGCCACCAAGTTTGGTATCGCCAAACCCCGTATTTACGTCTGCGGCCTCAACCCCCACGCCGGGGAAGGTGGCCATCTCGGACGTGAAGAGATTGACGTGATCGAACCCGCCCTGGTCACCCTGCGCCAGGAAGGGATCGATCTGGTCGGCCCATTGCCGGCCGACACCCTGTTCCAGGAGAAATACCTCAAGGATGCGGATGCGGTACTCGCCATGTACCACGACCAGGGGCTGCCTGTGCTCAAATACAAGGGCTTCGGCAGTTCGGTCAATATCACCCTGGGGCTTCCCTTCATCCGCACTTCGGTGGATCACGGCACCGCGCTGGATCTGGCAGGCAAGGGCCTGGCCGATCCGGGCAGCCTTGTCACCGCGATTAACCACGCCATCAAGATGGTAGAGAAAAAAAGATATGAGCAGTAAGGTGCACATGGGCCACACGGCCCGTAAGCGTTTCGGTCAGAACTTCTTGCACGACCGGTATGTGATCGATCAGATCGTCGCCGCCATCAACCCGCAGCCGGGTCAGAATCTGGTGGAGATCGGTCCGGGTCTGGCCGCGCTGACCGAGCCAGTCGCCGCCCAGATGGACAAAATGACCGTGGTCGAGCTTGACCGGGACCTGGCAGCTCGCCTGCGCGAGCACCCGACCCTCAAAGACAAGTTGACCGTCATCGAAGCTGACGCCATGCGTTTCGACTTCGGCACCCTGATGGGTGAAGGCAAGGGGCCGCTGCGCATCTTCGGCAACCTGCCCTACAACATCTCCACCCCGCTCATCTTCCACCTGTGCGAGTTCGCTGATCGGGTAGAGGACATGCACTTCATGCTGCAAAAGGAAGTGGTGTTGCGTCTGGCCGCAGGCCCGGGCAGCAAGGCTTATGGCCGCCTGAGCGTGATGACCCAGTACTACTGCCAGGTGGTGCCGGTACTGGAAGTGGGCCCGGGCGCCTTCAAACCGGCGCCAAAGGTGGACTCGGCCGTAGTTCGCCTGATCCCGCACAAGAATCCGACCATAGTCGCGAAAGACATTCGCTGTCTGAATCGCGTCTGTACCGAGGGCTTTGGCCAGCGTCGCAAGACCATCCGCAACAGCTTCTCCAACTTCATCACCGACGCCCAGCTGACCGAGCTTGGTATCGATGGCAACCTGCGCCCGGAGAATCTCTCCCTCGAGCAGTTTGTCATGATCGCCAACTGGCTGGCGGATCAGCAACAGGCCTGATCCTGTGGCACTCCCGCACATCGAGATCCGCCCATACCCCGTGTATGTGGCGGGATCCAAAGACCCTTACCAGTTTCACTATCTGATCGAGATTGAGAATCTGGGGCCCGGCCCAGTGCAACTGCTGCACCGGCGCTGGCTCATCACCGATGCCAATGGCAAGATGCTGGAAGTGGCAGGCCCGGGCGTGGTCGGGGAGCAACCCGTCATTGCCGAAGGGGAAACCTACCGCTACCAGAGCGGCGTGCCGCTGGCGACCCCGCTCGGGGTGATGGAAGGGAGCTATACCCTGCAAGATGGCTCTGGTCAGCAGTTCGAGGCGCCCATCGCCCCCTTCACGCTGGCCATCCCCAATATTATCAACTGAGGTTTCATGGCGAACTGTTTTGTCGGTGACATCCAGGGCTGTTACGACGACTTGCGCCGTCTGCTGGATCTTGCCGCGTTCGATCCCGACCAAGACGTGCTCTGGCTCTGCGGCGATCTGGTCGCCCGCGGCCCGGACTCCCTCAATACCCTGCGTTTTGTCAAAGGGCTGGGCAACCGCGCCGTCACCGTGCTCGGCAACCACGACCTGCACCTGCTGGCGGTCGCCAATGGCGTTGCCCCACTCAAGAAGAAGGACAAGCTGCAGAGCCTGATGGATGCGCCGGATCGGGATGAACTGCTGGAGTGGCTGCGCCACCGCCCGCTGCTGGCGGAGCATCCGGATCTGCCCATCATGATGGTGCATGCCGGTATCTCCCCCGCATGGGATGCCCGCACCGCCCGCAACTGTGCCCGCGAGGTAGAGAGCCTGTTGCGCGGCGATCAGTACCAGTGGCTGCTGCACAACATGTATGGCGACCAACCCGATGGCTGGAAAGATGATCTGGTCGGGATCGACCGCTACCGCTACATCATCAACACCTTCACCCGGATGCGCTTCTGCTACTTCGATGGCCGGCTCGACTTCAAATGCAAGAAGGGGCCCAAGGAGTCGACCCCGGGGCTGCGCCCCTGGTTCGAGCAGCGTGAACACCATGTGGATGACCCCATTCTGGTGTTCGGCCACTGGGCAGCCCTGATGGGCAACACCGGAAAAAGCGATATCAAGGGTCTGGATACCGGCTGCGTCTGGGGCAACAGCCTCACCCTGTGGCGCTACGAGGATGATGCTCTGATCGCCACCCCCTGCCCGGTTCACGCCAGCTAGGGAGTACGCAGCAATCAGGCGGTCGCAGTTGCACCGATTGCCAAGACCCGTACCAATAACAAAGCCCGGCAATCTGCCGGGCTTACTATTTTGTGTGCCCTGTTTTCCGGCGAATGAAGTTACAACTTGCGCCCCAGCCGCTTCTCAATCTGGCGCCGCTCCCACTCCGGGCCAAACAGTTTGAAAGGCTCGAATATCCGAATGGCATGGGACGCCAGTCCCAATCCCCACCCCAGTGCCGGCCACCAGGCCCAGATATACCCCGGGTTGCTCAGATAGTTGATGACAAACAACCCGCCAATCACCAGCAGATAGCTGGCGACATGGTGATAGAAGCCCTTGAGCCCCTCCACATACTTCATGGCAGCTTGCTCCTCTGCTGAAACCTGCAATGCATCCTTCCCCATAGTGTCACTCCCTCTCATCTCATGCTCCTGTTGCCGTGTGCCGTCCAGTTGCGCCACATCGAGCTCAAAGACAGCGGCCAGGGCCTTGAGGGATTCCAGTCCGGGTTGCTGACCCTGCTCGATCCGCTGGATAGTGCGGACACTCAAACCAGTCAACGTTGCCAACTGATCCTGAGACCAACCCCGTTGCAATCTCAACTTCCTGACGATCATCTCGAACTCCTTGTGGTAATTGACAGGGCCAGCATAGGGCTTGCGCCGCGAAAGGTGACACGACAGATGGACGACATCAACCTGACAACTCTTTAAAATCAATTAGTTGAATAAACATAAAGAGATATAAGGTCAAGCTCTGGCACACAGGCAGATGTGCCAGGATGTGTAATCACAGGCTCTGCATCAGCTCGGCGGCAATTTCAAAGGAGCGCAGTCGGGCCTGATGATCGACGATGGGGCCATTGAACATCAGCTCATCGGCACGGGTTTCCGCCAGCAGCGCCTTGAGGCCATGACGAACCTGCTCTGGGTTGCCCACTAGCGAGCGGGCCAAGGTCTGCTCCATCGCCATCAGCTCACGGGGAGACCACTCATCGCCAAGCTGGACGACCGGCGCGGGCAGCTTGCCCGCATCACCGCGATGGAGGCGCAAGAACTGCTGCTGCACGGTAGTGAACTGGAAGCGGGCCTCCCGCTCGCTGTCGGCGGCAATCATGTTGATGCAGACCACCGCATGGGGCTTGGGCCAGCGAGCGGAGGGGCGATACTGGCTACGGTAGATCTCCAGCGCTTCCAGCAACATGGCAGGGGCGAAATGGGAGGCAAACCCGAACGGCAAGCCCATCGCCGCTGCAAGTTGCGCGCTGTAAAGGCTGGAGCCCAGCAGCCAGATGGGCAGATGCAGCCCCTGACCTGGCACCGCCTGCACCGTGCCAATCTCGTCGCCAAAGTAGCTCATTAGCTCGCGCACATCGGCCGGGAAATCATCCACCTCACTGCTGCGTTGGCGCCTGAGCGCCCGCATGGTGCGCTGATCGGTCCCGGGGGCGCGGCCAAGGCCCAAATCGATGCGATCCGGATAAAGCGAAGCCAAGGTGCCAAACTGCTCGGCAATCACCAGTGGCGAGTGGTTCGGCAGCATGATGCCACCCGCCCCAATCCGCAAAGTGGTGGTGGCCTCGGCCAGATGACCGATCAACACCGAGGTGGCGGCACTGGCAATGCCCGGCATGTTGTGGTGTTCGGCCAGCCAGTAGCGCTGGTAACCCCAGCCCTCGGCATGGCGGGCAAGATCCCGCGAACGGCGAAATGACTCGGCAGGCACGGAACCTTCGGCAACAGGCACCAAATCGAGCACGGAATAGGGGATGGCAGACATGGGTCACTCCATTGATTTACAGACCAGTAACAAGTGGGGCAATGTAGCACGGGATACCTGAATGAATCACTATCTCCTGCCAAGCTCTGCCTGGCAGTGGGCAACCATGGAAAAGCACAGATATCAGGCCATTATTGTCATTTCTGTTATCGTATTGACACACTGCTGACAGATCGTCTCCGCAAGCATCACTGTGACAAGGAAATGTCCATGATCACTGCCAGATCCGGGCGCAAGCCCTTCTACGTTCACATTGCCACCCTATTTACCCTGCTGTTCAGTGTGCTGGGCATGCTGCTGATTCTGCTGCAGTTCCAGCAGGGTTCTCGCCAGATGCTGGAACATGAGCGCCACAACTTCAAACAGTACCGGGAACAGCTGGCCCTCGCTCTGCAACTGAACGAGCAGCCAGCCCGCATGTCCCTCAGCCTGCTAGCCAGCAGCCGACTGGCCGACATGAGCGATCTGGCAAGCCGACTGGAGTATCTGCCGCAGCTGGCAGAGATCCTGGCCAATCGCGACAGCTATGGTGCCGTCTACATCGGCTATGAGAGTGGCGATTTCTTTCTGGTACGAAAACTCACGGAACGGGCCCGGGCCACGTTGCAGGCAGTGCCTGAAGGCAGCCAGTTGCTGGTTCAGAGCCTGAGTAGCGGGCGGGGAGAGTTCCTCTATTTTGACGAGCAGCTGCAACTTTTGGCACGGCGAGCCATGGCGGATTATCGATTCGATCCCCGCAGCCGCGACTGGTACCGGCTGGCTCGCGGTTCATCAAAGATTGTCGCCACCACCCCCTATCTCTTTTTTACCACCAGGGAGCCGGGCATGACGATGGCTGTCACCAGCCATAGCCAACGCGCCGTGATAGGGCTGGATGCCGGTGTCGAGGGGCTCTCGGCCTTGATTGGCGAGCTGCAGTTGCCGCTCCAAAGCCAGGTAGTGTTGTTCGATCGCTCCGCGACACTGCTGGCGGCCGACCCTGTACATCTGCCAGCCTATGATCAGCTGACCCGGCTGCCAGCGATCACGGCTCTGGGCGGCCCAGTCATGGCCGAGCTGAAAACTAGGCTAGAGAGGACGCCTGTGCTGCTGGATGGTTCTCCCCGGGAGCTGACCCTGACCACAGGGGAAAAACAAGAGTGGCTGGTCAATATCTCCCCCCTCGGCAAGGACACTCCTTTTTACATCGCCCTGCTGGTCTCGGCAGATCTGCTTTATCAGCAGGCACGCAACGAAGCGCTGGTCAATGTGGCATGGGCGCTGGGCAGCCTGCTGTTGTTGCTGCCAGTGATCTGGCTGGTCTCCCGCCGTACCGCTACCCCGCTGCTGGCCCTGACCCGTGAGGCTGAGCGGATCCAGCGTTTCGACTTTGGCGAGGGTCAGGTTCCTGAATCAGCCATCCGGGAAATAGATGACCTTGCGCGCACCATGTCCGGCATGCGCCAAACCCTCGGCAACTTCATGAACATGGGTAGAGCACTGGCTGCAGAGCACCGCGTCGACTCCCTGCTAAGCCGCATCCTGCATGAAACCATCGCCGCGGTACAGGCAAAAGGGGGATGCCTCTACCTGGCCCAACAGCAAAAGATGCAGCCGGTCCAGGCCCGCTGGCAGCAAACCGAACTGCCCCTAGGGCAGGTTCCCTGGCCACAACCATTGCTATCCGGCCTGGCCACTTCCCAGCGCATCTCCCTCAGCCTGGATGAGGCGGCCTGGAGGCAACACCTGGACAGTTGGGGTTCCTTTCCCGGCCTATGCCAGCTGGTAGCTGAGCCGCTCTGCAACCATCGTCAGGAGCTGATCGGCTACCTCCTGCTGATCCTGCCACACTGCAGCGAACAGGAGCTGGCATCGCGCATCAGCCTGATCGAGGCGCTGGCGGGCACTTCGGCCTCCGCCATCGAGAACCAGCGCCTGCTGGAGGAGCAAAAACAGCTGCTCGAATCCTTTATCGAGCTGATGGCCGGCGCCATCGACGCCAAGAGCCCCTACACCGGCGGCCACTGCCAACGTGTGCCCGAGCTGACCAAGATGCTGACCGAGGCAGCCTGCGCCCAGCGACAGGGCCCCTTTGCCGATTTCAGTCTCAACGAGGAGGAGTGGGAAGCCATCCATATCGCCAGCTGGCTACATGACTGTGGCAAGGTGACCACCCCGGAGTTCGTGGTCGACAAGGCTACCAAACTGGAGACCCTCTACGACCGGATCCACGAGATCCGCACCCGTTTTGAAGTACTCAAGCGGGATGTCTATATCGAGTGCCTCGCAGCCCGCCTGTCATCAGAGATCAGAAGTGCCTGCCGGGAAGAAGCAGCCCCGCGCTGGGCCGAACTGGATCAGGAGTTTGCCTTCATCGCCGAGTGCAATCTGGGCGGCGAGTGGATGGCCCCCGAGAAGATTGAACGGCTCGACGCCATCGCCAGCCGCACCTGGCTGCGCACCCTGGACGATCGACTCGGCATCAGCCGGGAGGAGCTCAAGCTGCGTCAGAAAGAACCGTCTCCCGAGTTGCCCTGCCTCGAGCCACTGCTGGCCGACAAGTGCTGGCACCTTGTGCCTCGTCCGGATGGAGATCGGTTCGACGAGCACAATCCCTGGGGCTTCAAGGTCAAGGTACCGCACCATCTCTACAACCGGGGGGAGAGATACAACCTTGCCATCAGCAGGGGAACCCTCACCGAGGAGGAGCGCTACAAGATCAACGAGCACATCATCCAGACCATACGCATGCTGGAGCACCTCCCCTTCCCCCGTCATCTGCGCTGCGTGCCAGAGATTGCCGGCGGTCATCACGAGCGGATGGATGGCAAGGGTTACCCACGCCAGCTGACCGGAGCACAGATGAGCGTACCAGCCCGCATCATGGCTATCGCCGATATTTTCGAGGCGCTGACCGCCAGTGATCGCCCCTACAAATCTGGCAAGACGATCTCCCAGGCTCTTGCCATCATGCAGAACATGGTGCGTGAACAGCATATCGACTCGGATCTGTTCGCCCTGTTTGTCAGCAGCGGCATCTGGCGCGATTACGCTAGGCGCTTCCTCGAGAGCGCCCAACTGGATCAGGTGGACGAAACCGCACTGCTGGCCGCACTGGCCTAGGCTGGGTCATATTTTCTTACATTTGCGGGCTGGCCTGAGCGCCCCGGGCTGGTTATAACGGTGCCCCTATAGCGAAGGGGGAGCAATAGACTCCCCCTCACTCTTTGTCACACCACACTGTTCAGGTTATCTATGTCAAAACATCTCGTTCTGCTGGGCGCGCTGACGCTCTCCGGCTGCTCCCTGTTGTCTCCCCCAGCCCCCACCGTCACCCCGGTGCACCTTGCCGATACCAGCCAGCGCGGCTTCTACATCGAATGCAGCAGCATGAAAGCCTGCTTCCAGCAGGCCAACCAGACCTGCCCACAAGGTTACAAGGAGACCGATCGCCGCCAGCAGACGCTATACAGTACCCAGTATCTGGGAGGCAGCTACGACGAAGACAAGAAGGTCTACAAGGCGGCCAAGCCCTATAGCATCGCCAACACAGTCCACTCCCTGACAATTCAGTGTCCCGTCACTAGAGGCTGAGCCAGCCTAAGGGCGATGCTCTCCCCTTACCGCGGAAAAGAAAACGGTCAACCCAGGTTGACCGTTTTTCACTATGGCGTAGCCCTTAGAACAGCAGATGCGCTACACCGGCAATTACCGGCAAGGTAACCAGGGTGCGCATCAGGAAGATCACAAACAACTCCCACAGTTTGACCGGGATCTTGCTGCCAAGCAGCAGGGCCCCCACTTCCGACATATAGATAAGCTGGGTTACCGACATGGCGGCAATGACGAAGCGGGTCATCTCGCTATCGATGGTCGAGGCCAGCACCGCTGGAATAAACATATCGGCAAAACCGACCATGATGGTCTTGGATGCCGCTTCCGCCTCCGGCAGTTGCAGCAGTTCCAGCAAGGGGACGAAGGGAGCGCCAAGCCAGTTGAAGATAGGGGTATGTTCGGCCAGCATCAGGGCACAGGTACCGATCGCCATCACCACCGGCAGCACGCCAAACACCATATCCAGTGCATTCTTCACCCCTTCCCGCGCGACGGCGCCGAGATCTGTCATGCTGTCAGCCTTGATCAGGGCACGCTCGAAACCATAGCTCATCACGCTGTGCTGATGGGGCACCGCCTCCTGCTTGCGACACAGGGGAGCACCATCGATATAGATATCCTTCTTCCAGCAGAGCGGCGGCAGACGTGGCACCACGATAGCGGCAACCACTCCAGCCAGACAGACGGTCAGGTAGAAGGGGACGAACATGTGCTCCAGCTTCACCTGAGAGATCACCACCAGACAGAAGGTGATGGAGACAGCAGAGAAAGTGGTGCCAATCACCGCGGCTTCACGCTGGGTATAGAACTTCCCTTCGTACTGCTTGCTGGTCAGCAGGATGCCGACGCTGCCATCGCCAAGCCAGGAGGCAAAACAGTCCACTGCGGAGCGGCCCGGCAACCGGAAGACAGGACGCATTATGCGGGTCATCATGGTGCCGACAAATTCCAGCAGCCCGAAATCGAGCAGCAACGGCAGCAGCAGGCCGGCAAAAATGAAGACTGAAAACAGCACCGGCAGCAGATCGTTGAGCACCAGTCCACCGGTTGCACCTGAGTAAAGCACCTCAGGCCCTACCTGGAAGAAGGTCAGCAGCACGAAAATACCGCCCAATACCCGCACGCAGGCCCAGAAAGGGGAGACATTGAACAAGCTGTTGAGGAAAGGACGACGCACCAGAATCGCTGGCTTGAACAACCAGGCAATCACCGTCATCAGCATGGTGGTGGTGATCACCGCACTGACCATGGCGACCAGATAATCGGCAAAAACGCGCTGCACCAGCTTGGCCAGCACGGCCACCGGGATGGTGACGTTACCGTCATAGACGACCGGCGTCATGAACAACAGGATCCCGATAAGTGACGGAACCAGAAACATCAACAAGTTACGGCGAGTATTGACCGCAGGTGCTTCGAGACTCTTTTCCAACATGATAAAACTGCCCTAATGTTACTTTTCCCTAGCCCGGCCAACCTGCGTATTCATGCATTAACCGGCAAAACGGGCGCAAGAATACTCTAAAAAAATGCACAAACAAGCCCTTAAAGCAGAAATCTGCGCATAAATATTTCCACAGGCAAACCTTCCATTAAAACAATAAGATACAGCTGCGCATATCGATTCAATCGACATTCCCAGATGATTGTTTCGTTATTGTTAATTTTGGTGGGCAGTATAATCGGTTATCAGTGGCAGGCAATAAGTGACATCACAAATATATCTAATGAGTTGCTGCTCGATAGACATAAAAAAACCGGAGCCTGTTCAGGCTCCGGTTTTCAATGAGAGTGACGGGGATCAGTCACGGACGTAGATGACTTCAACGCCATCATCTTCGTCGTCATCCCAATCGTCATCATCAAGCCCTTCATCGAAGGCAAGAGAGGCAGCCAGTGCTTCCGCTTCAGCCTTGGCCAGCTGGTTCTTGTGGTAGTCATCCCACTTGAACTCCACCTTCTCGATGGCGTCTTTGGCATCTTCCGCCAGCTGACGGGGCATGGTATCCAGCAGATCCAGAATGTCGTAGCAGACCTTCTTGGTGCCTTCCTTGCTGATGGCAGTGATGGCATAGACCGGACCTTCGTGGTTCAGGGCCGCCTTGACGCGATCCATCACCTCCTGGGCTTCTTCTTCCAGGATCAGGTCCATCTTGTTAAACACCAACCAGCGCGGCTTGCCAGCCAGTTCCGGGCTGTACTTCTCCAGCTCACGCACGATGGTCACGGCATTTTCAGCCGGATCGGAGCCATCAATGGGGCAAATATCCACCAGATGGATCAACACGCGGCAGCGTTCGAGGTGCTTGAGGAAACGGATACCAAGACCTGCGCCTTCGGCTGCCCCCTCAATCAGGCCCGGAATATCGGCGATCACGAAGGAGCGGGAGTTCTCACCACGCACCACACCGAGGTTCGGCACCAGGGTGGTAAAGGGATAATCAGCGACTTTCGGGCGGGCGGCAGAAACAGCGCGAATAAAGGTAGATTTACCGGCGTTGGGCAGACCCAGCATACCGACGTCAGCCAGCAACAGCAGCTCCAGCTTCAGGGTACGCACTTCGCCCGGGGTGCCGTTGCTCTTCTGGCGTGGAGCCCGGTTGACCGAACTCTTGAAGCGGGTATTACCCAAACCGTGGAAACCGCCCTTGGCAACCAGCAACTTCTGCTCGTGGTGAGTCAAGTCGCCCAGCAACTCGCCGGTATCGTCATCGGTTGCACGGGTACCGACCGGCACGCGCAGGATCTTGTCCTTGCCACGACGACCGGTACAGTTGGCACTCTGGCCATTCTCGCCACGCTCGGCAGCATGGAAACGCTCAAAACGGTAGTCGATCAGGGTGTTGAGGTTCTCATCGGCAACCAGATAGACGTCACCACCGTCACCACCGTCACCACCATCCGGACCACCGTTGGGAATATATTTTTCACGGCGAAAACTTACACAACCGTTACCACCGTCACCGGCATCGACTCGAATCTGGACTTCATCAACAAACTTCATAGGTAACCGTCACCTTAATTCGAAAAACCGATACGCAATTATAGTGGTACAGACCCCTGCGGGCGATACGCATCTTGCCTCTCCGGGCAATCTCGGTACCCGGGTCATCTGCGTTCCGTTTTTTCGTCATTATTTCGGAAAAACAAAAGCCCCGCCTGTTGGCGGGGCTTCGGATCCTTGCGGTCCGTAATTACTCAGCAACGATGCTAACGTACTTACGATTCAGCGGACCTTTAACTTCGAACTGCACCTTGCCGTTCGCGGTAGCGAACAGGGTGTGGTCCTTGCCCAGACCAACGTTCTCACCAGCGTGGAACTTGGTACCGCGCTGACGAACGATGATGCTGCCAGCCAGAACTGTTTCGCCGCCGAAACGCTTCACGCCCAGGCGTTTAGCTTCAGAATCGCGACCGTTGCGGGATGAACCGCCAGCTTTTTTGTGTGCCATCTATCGGACTCCTCTAATTAAGCGCTGATGCCAGTGATTTTGACTTCAGTGAACCACTGACGGTGGCCCGCTTGCTTACGGTGGTGCTTACGACGACGGAACTTGACGATAGTCACTTTCTCGCCACGGCCGTGAGCCACAACTTCAGCTACAACCTTGCCACCTTCAACGAAAGGAGCACCTACTTTAAAAGTGTCGCCTGCAGCAACCATCAGCACTTCGTTGAAGTCGATGGTAGCGCCAGTCTCAACGTTCAGCTTTTCCAGACGAACGATTTGACCTTCGGCCACACGGTGTTGTTTTCCGCCGCTTTGGAATACCGCGTACATTTGATTAACTCCGTAAAGGCATGTCTTTTGCTCAAGGCTAGACATGCGCAAAAACCTATAACAATGGGCGGGCATTCTACGCAAATCGATCTGCTCAGGCAAGGCCAATTTAGCAAAAAGTTTATTTTGTGCGCATATCTGCCGCCGTGGATAAACGCCTAACTGTAACCCATTGTGAAATCGTGTAGAATCCCTGCCATTACTAAAATCGCAGTTATTGCTGCTGTCACGTTACGAGACTTATGGACCAACAGACTATCCGTGCGCTCTGTGCCGCCGACATGACGGCGGTCAATGAACTGATCCTGGCCCGACTCCAGTCCGACGTTAGTCTGATCAATCAGCTGGGTTTCTACATTGTCAGCGCCGGCGGGAAACGGATGCGCCCCATGCTGACCGTGATGGCTGCGCGTGCGCTGGGCTATGAAGGTGAGGATCACCTGAAACTGGCCGCCATCATCGAATTCATTCACACCTCTACCCTGCTGCACGACGACGTGGTCGACGAATCCGACCTGCGCCGCGGCCGGGAAACTGCCAACGCCATGTTTGGCAATGCTGCCAGCGTGCTGGTCGGTGACTACCTCTATAGCCGCTCCTTCCAGATGATGGCCGAACTCTCCAACCTGCGGGTGATGGAGATCCTCTCGGATGCAACCAACACCATCGCCGAAGGGGAAGTGTTGCAGCTGATGAACTGCAACGACCCGGATACCACCGAAGAGAGCTACATGACGGTCATCTACTGCAAGACCGCCAAGCTGTTCGAGGCCGCTACCCGACTCGCCGCCGTGCTGACCCATCAGCCCGAGCCCGTCGAACAGGCCATGACCGATTACGGCAAGTATCTGGGCACCGCGTTCCAGATCATTGATGACGTGATGGACTACTGCTCCCAGAGCGAAGAGATGGGCAAGAACGTCGGCGACGATCTGGCCGAAGGCAAACCAACCCTGCCGCTGCTGCGTGCCATGGATGTGGGCACGCCGGAAGAACGCCAGCTGGTGCGCGATGCCATCGAGCATCGCAACGGTATGGAACATCTTGAGCAGATCCTCGGGATTCTCGACCGTACCGGCGCGCTGGAGTACTCCCGCATGCGGGCCCGGGAAGAGGCCGACAAGGCCATTGCCGCCCTCGCCATCCTGCCGGACTCCCCGCACAAGCACGCGCTGGAAACACTGGCCCACATGGCGGTGCAGCGCAGTGCCTGAGTAAACGACATGCATGAAAAAGAGGCCTTCGGCCTCTTTTTTATTGTCTGCTATCTGCTGGACAGTGCATTGCGCCAGACTCAGCGACTCAGCATCCAGAGGATCACGCTACCCGCAACCACTAACGAGCCGCCGATACGGCGCAACTGCTCCGGTGGCTGATCGCTCAGCAGCCGTAACATCTGCTGCCATGCCCTGGGCATCAACAACGGGCCGAGCCCTTCAAACAGCAACAGCAGACCCAGCCCCGTCAGTATGGATGTCATCATTCTGCCCCTCTCCCGTCAAAAACCATTGATCCCGTTTGTTTGGCAGACAAATAAAAGGGCCTGACAAAGCAGGCCCCTGGCAAAACAACTCCCGACACTTACTGCTTGGTGCCTTCAGGAGACTTGAAGTAACGGAAAAACTCGCTATCCGGCTTGAGCACCATCAGGTCGTTGCCACCGGCGAAGCTCTTGCGATAGGCCTCCATACTGCGCACGAAGCTGAAAAACTCGGGGTCTTTCTTGTAGCTGTCGGCATAGATTTTAGCGGCTTCCGCATCCCCTTCACCACGCAGTTGACGAGCGTTACTCTCTGCATCAGCGATCATCACGGTCACTTTGCGATCGATATCGGCCCGTAGGATCTCGGCCTGCTCACGCCCCTGGGAGCGATGCTCACGGGCCACGGCAGTACGCTCGGCCCGCATCCGCTGGTAAATGGAGTTGGACACTTCCACCGGCAGGTTGATCTGCTTGATCCGCACATCCACCACCTTGATGCCGAGCTCGGAGGAGCGCGCCATCTTCATCAGAGCATCTTCCATCACGGTACTGCGTTCACCGGAGACGATATCCTTGATAGTACGATTACCAATCTCGGAGCGCAGACCGTTGTTGATCTTGCGCTTGAGCAGATCCTCGGCCTGCAACTTGTTACCACCACCGGTTGCCAGGTAGTACTTGGAGAAGTCCTCGATCTTCCATTTCACATAGGAATCGATGATCAGGTCTTTCTTCTCGGAGGTGACAAAACGGTCAGCCTGGCTGTCGATGGTCTGGATCCGTGCATCCATTTTGCGAACCTGGTCGATGAGCGGCACCTTGAAGTGCAGGCCCGGTTCATAGAGACGGGGCTCACCGGAATCAATCCGCTTCACCTTGCCGAACTGCACCACAATCCCCTTCTGGCCTTCATCAACGATAAAGACAGAAGAGAAGCAGACCATGGCCGCGACAGCGATTACACCAATAGCTAGCTTTTTCATCTATCAGTTTCTCCCTGAGCTGAAGCGGTCACCGCTACGCAGCGGCGTCGGAGTGGAGTTGGCGCCCTCGTTGGAAGCTGGCGTGGACTCGATGGTCGGCGCAGCAGCTGTACGCCCCTGCTGGACGCTCGCCTGCTTGCCAGCCAACTTGTCGAGCGGCAGATAGATCATGCTGTTGTTGCCAGCCGGCATGTCGACCACCACTTTATTGGCCTGCTGATAGAGCTCTTCCATGGTCTCCAGGTAGATACGATTGCGTGTCAGATCGGGCGCAGCTTGATACTGGGGCAGCAGCTCGTTGAAGCGGGCCACTTCACCCTGGGCTTTCAGCACAATCTGGGACTTGTAGGCTTCCGCTTCCTGCTCCAGACGCTTGACCTGACCACGGGCCTTCGGCTCGACTTCACGGGCATAGGCTTCGGCCTCGCGGATGAAGCGTTGCTCATCTTCCTGAGCGGCAATGGCGTCATCAAACGCATCCTTCACCTCTTCCGGCGGACGAGCCGGCAAGAAGTTGACGTCGACGATCTGCAGACCCATCTGGTAAGGCTCGATGATGCCATCAATCACCTGCCAGGTCTCCTGACGCACCTTCTCACGACCGGTGGTCAGCACGTCGTCCATCTTGGTGTGGCCCACAACATAACGCAGGGCACTGTCGGTGGCCTGACTCAGGCTCTCGTCAGCATTCGTTACGCTAAACAGATACTGCTCGGGGTTGACCACACGGTACTGCACGTCCATCTCGACCCGCACCACGTTTTCATCCTGAGTCAGCATGAAACCGGAAGCAGGCAGCGAGCGCACGGACTCGACATCCACCGGGATCACCTTGTCGATAAAGGTGGGATTCCAGCGCAGACCCGGCTCGACAATATGGGAAAACTTGCCAAACCGCAGCACTGCACCACGTTCCGCTTCACGAATGGTGTAGAAGCCGCTGACGACCCACACCACCACAGCCACAACCAGCGCGATGGAGATACCAAAGCGACCTACATCGCCGCCAGATTTGCCGCCACCAAACAAGCCACCGAAACGGCGGCTCACTTTGCGCAGCATTTCATCCAGATCAGGGGGTCCCTGATTCTTGCCGTTATTCCCCCAAGGGTCACGGTCTTTGCCGTTGTTACCAGGCTCATTCCAAGCCATCAGCGTCTCCATTAATACATGCGGATGGATATCATCTCTATCGGGCCATCATACGTTGAGAAGCCCCTAAGGGTTCACTTCATCGACGAATCAATGCCTGATAAAGCGTTGTAAACTCTCACCTTCCTGCTTTACGAGGCGGTTCCAGTCGGCCACTTGCAAGCGGACTTCCAGCACGAAATCTCCCTCCTCGCTAAAGCCTTCCTGCTCAATGCCCTTCAACTGATAAAGCGCACTGCGCAATCTTGCTGCCGAGGGTGGCAACTGCAGGGTGTGGTGCACCATGGAGCCGGCCAGCAGTTCAGTCAGCGCCGTAAACAGATGCTCACAACCTTCACCAGTCTGAGCCGACAGCCAGACGCGCACTGGGCGCCCCTCGTCATCTCGCTCCAGACCAGCAGGACGATCCGCCAGCTTGTCGATCTTGTTGCAGATCATCAGCTGAGGCCTGTCGTCAGCTTCAATTTCGGCCAGCACCTGCTGCACGGAGTCGATATTCTCCTGCATCTGCTCATCGGCACAGTCCACCACATGCAGCAGCAGATCCGCTTCGCGGGTCTCCTGCAGGGTCGCTTTGAAGGCCGCGACCAGATCATGGGGCAAGTGTCGAATAAATCCAACTGTATCCGCCAAAATCACATCACCCACATCCCGGATCACCAGTTTACGCAGGGTGGGATCCAGAGTTGCGAACAATTGGTCGGCAGCATACACGCTGGCAGCTGTAAGTTGGTTGAACAAAGTGGACTTTCCGGCGTTGGTGTAACCAACCAGTGACACCGTCGGCACTTCGTTGCGGTTGCGGGCGCGGCGTCCCTGCTCCCGCTGCTTGGCCACCTTGTCGAGCCGACGCAAAATCGCCTTGATGCGTTCCCGCAGCAGACGTCGGTCAGTTTCAAGTTGGGTTTCACCCGGGCCACGCAGACCGATCCCGCCCTTTTGACGCTCAAGGTGGGTCCAGCCTCGCACCAGGCGAGTGGAAAGGTGGCGTAACTGGGCCAGTTCGACCTGCAGTTTACCTTCATGGGTTCGGGCGCGCTGGGCGAAGATGTCGAGGATCAGACCGGTTCTGTCCACCACCCGGCACTGGAACAGACGTTCCAGATTTCGTTCCTGGGCAGGAGTCAGGGCATGGTTGAAGATCACCACATCCGCATCCAGCATCTGGACCTGGGACGCGATCTCTTCAGCCTTGCCGCTGCCGACAAAAAATTTGGCACTGGGCGCACTACGACTGGTGGTGATGACCGCCAGCGCATTTACACCGGCAGAACTCACCAACATCTTGAGCTCTTCCAGATCCTCCCGCTCACCCTCATCACTGAAGTTGACATGCACCAGAACGGCCTGTTCGCCAGCTTCATAACGGTCAAACAAGCGCTTGCTCCTTAACAGGAATCATGATGAATCTGAGTTGGCGAGTCGACTCGCCCAGGGATATCACGCCTCGGCATCACCCTGTTCATCAGCCGCGCCACCCGGAGTGGGCTGGTGATGATTGACGGCACGGGCCGGTACGACAGTCGAGATGGCGTGCTTGTAAACCATCTGGCTCACGGTGTTTTTCAGCAGGATAACAAACTGGTCAAAAGACTCGATCTGACCTTGCAGTTTGATGCCGTTCACCAAATAGATAGAAACAGGAATCCGCTCACGGCGCAGCGCATTCAAAAACGGGTCTTGGAGAGATTGCCCCTTAGCCATTTTTCTTTTCCTTATAGTTTGTTGTTTTTAAACACCGAATATCAATATAACAACCTGATTATACAGGGAGTGTCAAGCCGCACCAGCGCAAGCAAGCACGCGGTCGAGATTGCCAGACTCACCAGATTCCAACCAGGTCACATCGGGCCAGCCGCGCAACCAGGTCATCTGTCGTTTTGCCAATTGGCGTGTGGCAACAATGCCACGATAACGCATCTCATCATACCCCACTTCACCGCACAGGTAGTCCCACATTTGGCGATAACCCACACAGCGAATGGAGGGGAGATCCGGGTGCAGATCGCCGCGCGCCATCAGCGCACGAACCTCCTGTTCAAAGCCACCTTGCAGCATCTTGTCAAAGCGCTGTTCGATACGCTGATGCAGCACGGCACGATCGCTCGGGGCGATGGCAAACTGCTGCACTCGATAGGGCAAGCCCTCCCCCTGCACCTGCGTCAGCTCGGTAAGGGTCTTGCCGCTGATACGGTAGACCTCAAGCGCCCGGCTGAGCCGCTGCGGGTCATTGGGGTGGATCCGCGCCCCGGCCACCGGGTCGATGCGTACCAGCTCATCGTGCAGCGCCTGCCAACCGAGGCGGGCAGCCTCTTCCTCAATCCCAGCTCGAATGGCGGGATCGGCGGAGGGCAGCGGGGACAATCCCTCCAGCAACGCCTTGAAATAGAGCATGGTACCGCCCACCAGCAGCGGAATGCGGCCACGGTCGGCGATCTCTTTCATCTCCCGCAGGGCATCCTTGCAAAAATCGGCTGCCGAATAGCTCACAGCGGGATCAAGAATGTCTATCAGCCGGTGCGGAGCCCGCGCCAGTTCATCAGCGGTGGGCTTGGCCGTACCTATATCCATGCCGCGATAGATCAGCGCAGAATCGACGCTGATGATGTCGCAAGGCAATGCCTGGCAAAGTTCAATGGCGAGATCCGTCTTGCCGGAGGCCGTCGGCCCCATCAGAAAAATTGCGGTCGGCAAGTCACTCGCCATGTTCAAACTCCTCCAGCACGGTCGCCAGCGAAAGCGGGCGCACCATACGCATGTCACCAAGCTGGTCACTGAAATCGGTCACAAGTTCCGTCAGCAGACGACTGGCAGTTGAAAAATCGTATATCTTCTCGCGGCTTATCCCCTGCTCCACCAGCCATTGGCATAATACTTCAGCCTGCTGACCAGCATCACTGTCAGATCCGCCCTCGATAATTTGCAGCAATTCGGGTAACAGCCGCACCAGATCGGTCTGGCGCAGCAGAGCCGGCACCCGAGTCAGGATCATGGTGTCGCGCCCCCCGCTTTTCAACTCCAGCCCCATCCGTTTCAGCAAACGTTCCTGCTCGGTCACCAGCGCGATCAAATTCTTCGGCAGCTTGAAGGAGACCGGCAGCAACAGCGGCTGGGCCGCCAGCCCCTGGCCCCAGGTCTCCAGCAACCAGTGACGCAGCAGCACCCGCTCGGCACGCACCAGCGAGAGCAGCGCCAGCTGATTATCCCGCTCGATCAACAGGTAGGCCTGCTCCACCAGTGTCAGGGCGCGACATCCCCCCTGTTTGAGTGGCGGCACGGTGGCCGCGGACTGCTCAGGTGCAGTCTCAGCCACCGTTGCAATAGGCAACGTAGTGAGCAGCGCCCCCATGCCGCGCATCGCCTCCCGGCTTGGCGGCTCGGGCGGTTGATAATTGCTGGCTCGGCCAGCCCCACCGCTCCCCTCCCGCACCTGCGCAGGCGCCCGGTAGCTGTGCTCGGCACCGTACCACTCCGGACGGGGCGCCTGACCGGGGTATTCAATCTGCGGAGTGACCGGCAACTCGACCAGGGTTTCGGCCAGCGGCGCGTCCTGATGAGCGGCGCTGACTCCTTCGCGGCGCAGCGCAGTAAACAGCGCCTGAAAGATAAAGTCGTGGATCAGCCGCGCCTGATGGAAGCGCACCTCATGCTTGGCCGGATGAACGTTGACATCCACCTGACGGGGATCCAGCTCGATATAGAGCACATAAGCAGCGAAGCGATCGGGAGGCAGCAACTCGTCATAGGCCTGACGGATGGCGTGGTTGATGAGCTTGTCGCGCATCATCCGGCCGTTGACATAGGTGTATTGCAGGTCGTTCTGCGGTCTTGCCCCCTCCGGGGTCGCCAGCCAGCCCCACAACCGCACGTCGCTATGCTCGCTCTCCACCGCCAGCGCATGGTGCATGAAGGGGGTGCCGCAAACGGCGGCGAGACGTCGCTCCTGCTCCGGCACGGTATTGGCGGCCTTGTACTGGCGCACCACCTTGCCATTGTGGCGCAGGATCAGGGTGGCATCGAAGCGGGAGAGCGCGATGCGGCGCACCAGCTCGTCAATATGGGCAAACTCGGTCTTTTCGGTGCGCATGAATTTGCGCCGCGCGGGTGTATTAAAGAAGAGATCCACGACCTCCACCGTGGTGCCCACCGGATGGGCCGCAGGCTTGATG
Source organism: Aeromonas sp. 600948 (assembly GCF_049174875.1). Lineage (NCBI taxonomy): Bacteria > Pseudomonadati > Pseudomonadota > Gammaproteobacteria > Aeromonadales > Aeromonadaceae > Aeromonas > Aeromonas sp. 600948. The sequence continues at coordinate 222,903 of NZ_JAAKTY010000005.1, read as the reverse complement.
GTGACGCTCATCTCGCGCCCTTCCGCCTGGGCTTGCCAGGCTTCGGACTGCTCGGCGGTGCGGGAGGTGAAGGTGAGACGGGAGACAGAGCTGATGGAGGCGAGCGCCTCGCCACGAAAACCGAGGCTGTTGATCCCTTCCAGATCATCCAGCGTGGCCACCTTGGAGGTTGCATGACGCGACAGCGCAAGTACCAGCTCATCTTTGGCGACACCGCAGCCGTTGTCACGGATGCGGATCAGCTTGGCGCCCCCCTTGTCGATGTCGATCTCGACCCGGTCGGCCCCCGCATCCAGGCTGTTCTCCACCAGCTCTTTCACCACAGAAGAGGGCCGCTCCACCACCTCTCCGGCTGCAATCTGGTTGGCCAGAATGGGTGGCAAAATACGGATCGGCATCATTTACTCCTGAATTTCAATCTTGCGGATAGAGAGCCGTTCCACCACCTCTCCACCAACCGGAATCTGGTTGGCCAGGATAGGGGGCAATATACGGATCGGCATCACTTACTCCTGAATTTCAATCTTGCGGATAGAGAGCCGCTCCACCACCTCTCCACCAACCGGAATCTGGTTGGCCAGGATAGGGGGCAATATACGGATCGGCATCACTTACTCCTGAATTTCAATCTTGCGGATAGAGAGCCGCTCCACCACCTCTCCACCAACCGGAATCTGGTTGGCCAGAATCGGGGGGTAATATACGGATCGGCATCACTTGCTCCTGAATTTCAATCTTGCTGATGGTATTGGCTAACAGCGAGAGCGGTATCACCCGCTCCCGCGCGTCAGTTTTGCGGAATGTAGAGCACCTGCCCTACCTGAATATTCCGCGATTTGAGCTTGTTGATCTCTACCAGTCGCGCCTGACTCACCCCATGCTTCTCGGCAAGGCGGGAGAGACTCTCCCCCCGCTTGACCACATGGCGGATCATCTGCGACTTGTCATCACTGCGAACGGGGGCGGCAGCGCGGCTCTGCCCCTGCTGGGGAATATAGATGGTCTGACCAATCTGAATATCCCGGCTGCGCAGCTGGTTGATCTCTACCAAAGTGGATTGACTCACTCCATGCTTCTCGGCAAGGCGAGAGAGACTCTCGCCACGTTTGACCACATGGCGGAGCATCCGAGATTTGTCATAGTCGCCCACATTGCTAACCGGCGCACCAGAATCTTGCGCAGCCTCCGAATAGGGCTTGATCACCCCGGCACCTGAACCGGTCGCAGCCGCGCCGTCACGTACTGTCGCTGGCATCTTATTGGTCACCACCGGCTGCGACTGCACTGGCTTGGGCTGGCTCACCGGCTGCGAAGCTACCGGTGCAGAGCGAGTGGTCGCGGCAGGCCTGCTCGCCTGTCCCTTGCCGGTCAACATGGCTCCCTTGGTCGGGTGGGCGCGGTAGTAGTTGCGGATCCCCTCGAAAATGGCGCGGGCCAGCTGATCCTGATAGCTTGAGGTAGCCAGCAGCTTCTCTTCCGCATGGTTGGAGATAAAGCCGGTTTCGACCAGCACCGAGGGAATATCCGGCGCCTTCAGCACAGCCAGACTGGCATGCTCCGGGGCCTTCTTGTGCAGTCGGGCAACCTTGCCCAATGAGCGCAGGATCTGACGGCTGACGTCGTAGCCTTCGGCACGGGACTTGTCCATGGAAAGGTCTAGGAAAGTTTGCGCCAGATAGGGATTGGGATCGGATTCCGCCAACACCTTGCCGACCCCGCCCAGCAGCTCGCCCTGCTTCTCCTGCTTCTCCAGCCAGCTGCCCATCTCGCGGTTGGCACGGTTGGTCGAGAGGACCCAGACAGAGGCGCCGCGCGGAGTGGAGTTATGGAAGCTGTCCGCATGGACCGACACCAGCAGATCCGCCTTGGCCTTGCGGGCAATCTCGGAACGCTTGTTGAGGTCGACGAAATAGTCGCCACGACGGGTCAGCACGGCGCGCATCCCCGGCTCGCGGTCGATCAGCGCCGCCAGCTTCTGGGAGACTGCCAGCGTAACTCGCTTCTCATAGGTACGACGCGGACCGATGGAACCCGGGTCTTCCCCACCGTGGCCCGGGTCGATGGCAATCACCACCCCCCTGCCCTTGCCACCGACGGGCGTGGATTGCACCGCAGCCGCCGAGCGCTTCTCTTCATAAGGCAGATCGATCACCAGACGGTGACCATAGGGCCCGGCTGGTGCCAGCGGAAAGACCACCGGCTTGATGGAGGAGCTGAGATCAAGCACCAGCCGCAGGCCCCCCTTCTCCAGCGGAGTGCTCTCACGTATCTTGCGCACCAGCTCGCTGTTGTTCTCGACCCGGGCCAGATTGGTGGCATTGCTCGCCCCTTTCAGATCGATCACCAATCTATCGGGGCCAGCCAGGGTGAAGTAGTTGTAGTTGGGGGCACTGCTCATATCGAGCACCACCCGGGTGTTATCCGGTGATGGCCAGATTCGCACACTCTTGAGCTGATTCGCCCAGGAGGGTAACGCCATCAAAGAGAGAGCAATAACAAGGATCAAGCGCACGTAGATGACAACCGTTCCAGAATGGCTTCGCCAATAGCAGTGCGGGCCTCTATCAGAGCCTCGCGCTGCTCGCCTACATAAGTAAGGGTAATTTCAAGGTCAGGAGCCGGTAACCAGCCCTCGCCCTTCTCGGACCACTCCACCAGACAGAGAGTATTGGCGGCAAAATAGTCCCGAATGCCCATGAACTCCAGCTCTTCCGGATCAGCCAGACGATAGAGATCGAAGTGATAGACCTGCCAGCCATCGAGCTCATAGGGCTCGACCAGGGTATAGGTCGGGCTTTTTACCTTGCCCTGATGGCCAAGGCCCTGCACCCAGCCGCGGGTCAGAGTGGTTTTACCAGCACCAAGCGTGCCATGCAAAAACACTGTGGTCGCCTGCTGGCAGGCCTGTGCCAGACGGCCACCCAGTGCCACGGTTGCTGCCTCGTCCGGCAGTGTCATCATCAACTGTTTTGCCATGTTCTTCTTTTTAACTTGTAATGGTGTCGGGATTAACCAGTTTGCGGATCAGCGGCAGCAGATCTGACGCCAGCATGCCCCGCTCGCCGTCAGCGGCGGCCTGATCTGCAGCCTCGCCGTGGATCACGGCGCCCAGCCAGCTTGCCATGGTGGCAGACCAGCCCTGGGCCAAAAGGGCGGCGATTATACCAGATAACAGATCGCCCATGCCGCCACTTGCCATGCCGGGATTGCCTTCACAACAGAGAGCGACCCGCTCGCCGTCATAAATAAGTGTTCCCGCCCCTTTTAACAACACCACACCGCCATAACGCCGCTGCAGCGCCTGCACGGCGGCAAACCGGTCGGTTTCAATCTCGGCAATGGTGCATCCCAGCAGGCGCGCCGCTTCGCCGGGATGGGGCGTGAGCACCCAATTATCCTGATGGCGGGGAGATTGCGCCAGCCAATTCAATCCATCGGCGTCCAAAACCAGTGGCAACCGACCGGTGAGATAACGGGTGATTTGCGCGCTTCCCCACTCATCCTGACCGAGGCCGGGGCCGATGACCCGCACCGACGCCCACCCCTCGTCATCAGCGCTGGTGAGACTCATCAGTTCGGGTTGATAGAGGCTGACCGGCGGATGTTCCGGATGCTGACACACCCGCACCAGCCCGGCCCCCGCCCGCAGGCAGGCGCGGGCCGCCAGCACGATGGCCCCCTGCATGCCGCGATTGCCCCCCACCAGCAGCACCTTGCCATAAGAGCCCTTGTGGGAAGCACGAGGGCGCGGGGTCAGCTGCGTGCTCAGCTGCGGATAATCGATACGCCAGGCGGCGGGCAACATAACGTCATCCGGCGTGACGCCAAGGGGATCACAGTCGAGCAGGCCAACGCAATCCACCCCGTCGCCGGTGAGCATCCCCTGCTTGATACCGATAAAGGTGAGGGTGTGAGTGGCCTGCACCACGGCCCCCATGGCACGGCCGGTATCGCCGTTGAGGCCGGAGGGGAGATCCACCGCCAGCACGGGCACAGCCAAGCCATTGATTGTTGCGACGATCTTTGTCAGTAGTGGCGAGAGGGGCATGTTGACGCCGGTGCCAAGCAGGGCATCGACCACCAGATCCGGGGTGGAGTGCTGGTCCCCATCAAACCGCTCGGCCAGCCAGACCCTGCCACCGGCCGCCAACCACTCATCGGCGGCCTGTTTGGCATCCCCCTTCAGCTGGTCGGGTGCTCTGGCGGCAATCACCACCACCTCGATGCCAATCTGGCGGGCAAGGCGGGCCAGCACATAGCCATCACCGCCGTTATTACCGGGGCCGACGAAAATCCACCAGCAGCGACTGTCGGGCCAATGCAGGGTGGCATAGGTGCGCAGCGCAGCACCGGCTCGCTCCATCAGAGCATAGAGAGGTTGCCCCTCACGCGCGGCCCAGTTGCGCTCCAGTGCGCGGATCTGTTCAGTCTGCCACAGCCCCTGTGGTAAACTGCCCCCTTCTTTTGTGCCCAACGCGCCCCTGATGATCTCTACCATGACGGCTCCCGCCTCTTATCAATCGACCCAAGCCAGCAAACGCCGGCCAGGCCAAGCCGCATGAGCGCACCTGACTTCCACCAGCTGGCCCACGATATCAAGCTCTGGGCACGGGAGCTAGGTTTTGACCAGGCGGGCATCACCGACACCGACCTGCGTATCGAAGAGCCGAGATTGCAGGCTTGGCTGGATGCGGGCTATCACGGCAGCATGGATTACATGGCGCGCCACGGCATGATGCGCGCGCGCCCCCACGAGCTGCTGCCGGGCACGGTGCGAGTGTTGTCGGTGCGGATGAACTACCTGCCGTTCGAGGCGGGTTTTGCCGCCACCCTGCGCGATCCGACCCTCGGCTATATCAGCCGCTATGCTCTCGGTCGCGACTACCACAAGGTGCTGCGCAACCGGCTCAAACAGCTGGGTGATCGCATCGAAGCGCGCTGTGCCGAGCTGTTTCAAGGCACTGAAGAGACCTTGGGTGAGTGGCGCCCCTTCGTCGACTCCGCCCCCATCCTCGAGCGGCCACTGGCAGCCAAGGCGGGCCTAGGCTGGGTTGGCAAACACTCACTGCTGCTCAACGAATCAGCCGGCTCCTTCTTCTTTCTCGGTGAGCTGTTGCTCAACCTGCCGCTGCCGCTCGACCAGCCAGTGGAGAAGGAGCAGTGCGGCAAGTGCGTCGCCTGCATCAACATCTGCCCGACCGGCGCCATTGTCGCCCCCTATGTGGTAGATGGCCGCCGCTGCATCTCCTATCTCACCATCGAGAATGACGGCCCTATTCCGGAAGAGTTCAGGCCCTTGATGGGCAACCGCATCTACGGCTGCGACGACTGCCAGCTTATCTGCCCCTGGAACCGCTACGCCGATGCCAGCCCGGAACCCGACTTCAGCCCGCGCCCCAGCCTGCACCGACCGCCCCTGCTGGCGCTGTGGCGCTGGAGCGAGAGCGACTTTCTCAAGCAGACCGAAGGGAGCCCGATCCGCCGCATCGGCTATCAACGCTGGCGCCGCAATCTGGCGGTCGCCCTTGGCAATGGCCCGGCGACCCCCGAGGTGATCGCGGCCCTGCAACTGGGGCTGACCACCGCCGATCCCATGGTGGCCGAACATATCGAATGGGCGCTGACCACCCTTGCCCGGCGTCAGGATGAAGAGAACAAGAAGACCCGTTTGCTGATCCGCTGCATCGAAAAAGGTCTGTCGGATCACGCATAAGTGATCTGCCCCTTGCCGGATTGCAGCACTTTTTTCATGCTCTGCCGACCTGCAGTGCCCATAACAGCGTGGTCACTGCAAACTGGTCGGCACACAACAAGGACAACACAGATGCATATGTTGGGAGTGGATATTGGAGGCTCGGGGATCAAGGGCTGTCTGGTCGATACCAAAACCGGCGAATTGATTGGCGAGCGCCATCGCATTGCCACACCGCAACCGGCCACCCCGGCCGCCATCGCCCATACCCTCAAGGCGCTGGTCGAACACTTCGACTGGAAAGGGCCGGTGGGCTGCGGCTTTCCCGCCACCATCCACAACGGGGTTGCCAAGAGTGCCGCCAACATCGACAAAAGCTGGATCGAAACCGATGCCGAGCATCTGTTTGCCGATGTCACCGGCAAGCCCTGCTATGTGCTGAATGATGCCGATGCCGCCGGTCTGGCCGAGATGCGCTTTGGCGCTGGCAAGGATCGCAAGGGGGTCATCATCCTCATCACGGTCGGCACCGGCATCGGCACCGCCATCTTCGTCAACGGCCATCTGCTGCCCAACACCGAGCTGGGCCATTTGATGCTGGAAGGAATGGTCGCCGAGCACTACTGCTCCGATGCGGCGCGCAAACGGGAAGATCTCTCCTGGAACCGCTGGGGCAAGCGCTTCAACAAATATCTGGCGCGCCTCGAGTTTCTCTTCTCCCCCGACCTCTTCATTCTGGGGGGCGGCAGCGCAGCCAAGCTGGATAAGTTTATCGATCGCATCGAGACCCGGGCGCCGCTCATTCCGGCGGCCAGCCTCAATCAGGCGGGCATTATCGGGGCCGCCCTCTACGCGGCCGAGCAGCAGGGCTAACCGACGCTCACTGCAAGTCAGCAGATATCCAATGGAAAGGGCCCGGCACTGCTGCCGGGCCCTTTTGTTTGGCCGTCATCTTGCGTGTTTGGCGCTTATCACCCGTTACATGTCGTCGAGTCGATGTACTCCGTGCACCAGTCGGGTCAGGCGGGTCTGCTCCAGCCTGGCCAGATTCTCGAGCAAGGCGGTGGTGGCCGGTGTCGGGCACTCCCGGGCCAGATGACTCAGCTCGCCCACCAGCTGCTCTTCCCAACGGCATACCTGAGTGACGATATCCTGGGTCTGGACTGATGCCGGCAGCTCGAAGCGGGTAATGGCAGGCAGCATATCCTCGCTGAAACTCTGGTTCAGCCAGGTCTCCCTGACCGCCTCTCCCAGCTGAGCAGCATATTCGTGCAGATGGGCACTGGCCGCATCCTCACGCCCTTGCAGATAGACCAGCAACATCCGGCTGCGCTCGCTGTCCACCTGACTGGTCAAACGCCCGTAACAGAGTCCGAGCTGGTGATGAACCTGCTCAAGATAGTGCAGCAACTCTTTGATCTGTTGGAATCTCATCGCACAGCCCTCCATGCTTGTCGACATCATCAGTATAAAAAACCGGCGCCACCGACCCAATCCCTATCCGAGCCCCTCTTGCGCTGCATCAAGGTTGACGCCGACAAAGTGACGGTCAGGTGATCCGGTCGCGAATAGGGAACGATTTGTGCAGCAATTTATGTAACGATGGAGGAGCATCAGGCTAGACAGCAGATGTGAACAGAAACGGGCTGACGAACTAATAAAACCAGCATTTACCCGATATAAACCATATTTAATTCGGCCATGTGCCACGCAAGCGAAACAGGATCTGGATACGTAACATATCCACCCTGATCGTTATCCACCAGACAGAAATCCTTATCACTTTTTTAGACGTCTAGACGTAAAAACATGCGTTGACATGGCCATCCAGACATCTTAGCATCATCCTCCATGATGACAGAGTAACCCAGTGGAACCTCTGCCCAATTTCCCCGCCTGTAGCGCCCTGTGCTTTAAGGCTGTTAGCACGGAAGAATCCATGATTAAGTTGATCGGTCTCAACAAAGTCTACGGTACAGGCAGTGACGCCGTGCACGCCCTGCGTGATGTGAGTCTGCATGTACCCCAAGGCAAAATTTTCGGGGTGATCGGTGCCTCCGGTGCCGGCAAGAGTACCCTCATTCGTTGTGTCAACCTGCTGGAGCGCCCGACAGAGGGCCAAGTCATCGTTGATGGCCAGGATCTGGTCGCCCTGAGCGAACGGGATCTGACCCAGGCTCGCCGCCAGATCGGGATGATTTTCCAGCACTTCAACCTGCTTGCCTCCCGCACCGTGTTTGCCAACATCGCCTTTCCGCTGGAGTTGGCAGGCTGGAGCAAAGAGAAGATCCAGCAACGGGTTGCCGAGCTGCTGGCACTGGTCGGGCTGGAAGCCCGTGCCCAGGCCTATCCGTCCGAGCTTTCCGGCGGTCAGAAACAGCGCGTCGCCATTGCTCGTGCACTGGCACCGGCCCCCAAGGTACTGCTCTGCGACGAGGCCACCTCGGCCCTCGACCCGCAGACCACCCGCTCGATCCTGACCCTGCTCAAGGAGATCAACGTCAAGCTGGGGCTCACCATCCTGCTCATCACCCACGAGATGGATGTGGTGAAGGGGATCTGTGACGAAGTGGCCATCATCAGCGACGGCCGTCTGATCGAACAGGGCGAAGTGGCCTGGTTCTTCAGCAATGCCAAGACCCAGCTGGCGCGGGATTTCATCCACTCCACCATCCACCTGGAAGTACCCCAAGAGTATCAGGATCGGATGAGTGCGGAGCGGGTGCCGGGCAGCTACCCGCTGGTGAAGCTTGGCTTTACCGGCAGCACGGTCGATACGCCGCTGATCTCCGAGGCGAGCCGCCGTTTCAATATCGACATCAGTATTCTGAGCGCGGACATCGAGTACGCCGGTGGCGTCAAATTCGGTTTCCTGCTGGCCGAGCTGTTCGGGGATGAAGCCCAGTGCGAGGCGACCCAGCAGTTCCTTATCGACAACCACATTCAGCTGGAGGTAATGGGTTATGTCCGAAGCCATGATTAATCTGCTCATCACGGCCCTGGGCGACACCCTGATCATGGTGTTTGCCTCCGCCCTGTTCGGCTGCCTGCTGGGCCTGCCACTCGGCGTAGCGCTGCATGTGACCAAGGCGGGCCAGATCCTGGCCAACCCCTTGCTCAACCGTACTCTGGGTATGGTGGTCAACGTGGGTCGCTCGGTGCCCTTTATCATCCTGCTGGTCGCCATCATTCCGCTAACCCGGCTGATTGTCGGCACCAGTATCGGCACCATCGCTGCCATAGTGCCGCTGACTGTCGGTTGCATCCCTTTCATTGCCCGTCTGGTGGAAGGGGCCCTGATGGAAGTGCCGGACGGCCTGCTGGAAGCGGCCAAGGCGATGGGCGCCAAGCCGCTGCAAATCATCACCAAGGTGCTGCTGCCCGAGGCCCTGCCCGGCATCCTCAACAGCGTCACCATTACCCTCGTCACGCTGGTGAACTACTCCGCCATGGCCGGTGCCATCGGGGGCGGTGGTCTGGGCGATGTGGGTATTCGTTACGGCTATCAGCGCTTCGACCCGACCGTCATGCTGGTGACCGTGGTTATTCTGGTCGTACTGGTTCAACTCATCCAGAGCGCGGGTGAGCGCCTGGTCAACAAATATGATCATCGTTAATCGTCGATTTCTGACAGGAGGTTTTATGAAATTTGGCATCAAATCCGTTGCGGCAGCCCTGCTGGCCACTCTGGTACTGGCCGGTTGCGGTCAAAAGGAAGAGAACAAGACCCTGAAAGTAGGCGCCATCGCCGGCCCCGAGACCGAACTGGTTGAAGTGGCCGCCAAAGTGGCCAAGGAGAAATACGGCCTGACCGTCGAGGTGGTCAACTTCTCCGACTACGTCACCCCGAACGTGGCGCTGAACGATGGCAGCATCGACGTCAACGCCTTCCAGCACAAGCCCTATCTGGATGCCCAGATCCGTGATCGCGGCTTCAAGCTGGTGCCGGTCGGCAACACCTTCGTCTACCCGATCGCCGGTTACTCCAAGAAGATCAAGGCGCTGAGCGAGCTGAAAGATGGCGCCCAGATCGCGGTGCCGAACGATCCGACCAACCTGGGTCGCTCCCTGATCCTGCTGGCCAAGCAGGGTCTGATCACCCTGAAAGATGGTGCCGGTCTGGAAGCCACCGTACTGGATATCGCCAGCAACCCGCGCAACTTCAAGATTGTGGAACTGGAAGCTGCACAGCTGCCCCGTTCGCTGGAAGATGTGGATCTCGCTATCATCAACAACACCTTCGCCGGTCAGATTGGTTTGACCCCGACTGAAAACGGCCTGTTTGTTGAAGACAAAGAGTCCCCGTACGTCAACCTGATCGTCGCCCGCGACAACAACAAGGATGACGAGAAGGTCAAACAGTTCGTACAAGCTTTCCAGACCGATGATGTTTACAAGAAAGGTCTCGAGCTGTTCAAAGGTGGCCTGGTAAAAGGTTGGTAATTGCTCACTCGGCAAAAAAGGCCACGCAATGCGTGGCCTTTTTTATTGGCGCCGCTATCATATCCGCGAGCACGGCAACACGAACATACTCATAACATGAAAAAATGGTATCTGGCCTACTGCAAGCCAAAAGAAGAGGCCCGCGCCCGCGCCCACCTCGATGCCCAGGGTATCGAATCCTATTACCCCATGGTGGAGATCGAGAAGCTGCGCCGGGGCAAGCGAGTTCCGGTACGGGAACCCATGTTCCCCAACTACCTGTTTATCTTTGTCGATCTGGAAGAGGTGACACCGGTCACCCTGAAATCGACCCGCGGCATCAGCCGGATCATCCACTTTGGCAGTGAATGGACCCCCATCAGCAGCAAGCTGGTCTATCAGCTGATGAGTCGCGATGACAGCGATGAGGCGAGAGCCAGCTACGCTAACCTGCCCTGCTCGGGCGACAAGGTGCTGATTGAAGAGGGGCCGCTTGCCGGCTTCGAAGCCATCTATATGGAGCCGGATGGAGAGAAACGGGCGATTTTGCTGGTCAGCCTGCTCAACCGGGAGACCACCAGCAGCTTCGACAACCACACCTTCAGGCGTCTGGACTAAACCCACGGGCCAGACGGCCCGGTGAATGGCAATAGCAATGGCGGGATGCTCCCGCCATCTCATGCATCAAGATCAAAGCGGGCGATGACCGCCTTCAGCTTGCCGGTATCGCCAGCCAGTCTGGCTACGATCTCCTCCCCCTGCTGGCTACGCTGACAGGATTGCCGACTGAGCGCGGCAATGTCGTCGACCGTCCCGGATACCTCGGCGGCCACCCGCGACTGCTGCTCGGTTGCCACCGAAATGGCCTCCAGCTGGCCCGACAGCGACTGAACCAGCTGGTTCATGGCACTCAGGGTATCGGTCACCAATCCAACAGCATCCCGCCCCTGCTCCACCAACCGGGTACCGCTGCTGACGGTACTCACCGTCTGGCGAGTCTGCTGGGAGATGGCCGCAATAGTCTGGCTGATCTCGGCGGTTGATTGATGGGTGCGGGTCGCCAGCTGACGTACCTCATCGGCAACCACCGCAAAACCGCGCCCCTGCTCGCCTGCCCGTGCCGCTTCTATCGCCGCATTGAGTGCCAGCAGATTGGTCTGCTCCGCAATGGTGGCGATCACCTCGGTGATCTGCCCCACCTGTTCACTCTGATGCTCCAGCAGCCCCATGGCCTCGTTGGCCTGCCCAATCATGGCGGCAATCTGCTGCATGGTATCGCTCATTCGCGCCAGCGCAGCCTCTCCCTGACGGGTCTGCTGCTGCACCTGCTGGGCACTATCCGCCACACCGGCAATGTTGCCAGCCACATCACGGGCACTCACCGACATCTGATCGATAGCCGCCGCCACCGCATCGACCCGCTGATCCTGCTCCGTCAGATCCGCCACTATGGCTCTGGTAGTGCTGCCCACATCGAGACAGGCCTCTTCGACCTGCCCCACTGCGCCCTGCAACTCCCCGACCAGATGATGTAACTGGGCAGACATCCGATTGATGGAACCAGTCAATTCTCCCAACTCATCCTGCCCTGTGATTGGCAAGGGCTCGGCCGCCAGCCGGCCATCCGCAACCTGCCCCGCCCGGATCACCAAACAGGCAATGTCACGGGTCAGACGACGGCTAAAGAGCCAGGCGACCAGCATGCCAAGCACGATGGCGCTGCAGGTAGCCAACAGTAGTGTCTGGTTGATGGCCCTCCCGGCTCCGGTCATCTGCGCCGAAATCTGATCCACCTCGGCGCGGGTTTTATTCACCTGCTGGACCAACTGCTCGCTGAGGCTGGACTGCATCGGCTCGATGTCGGTGGCCATCAGGTAGTTGGCCTGATCCCAATCCGGCGCCTGGCGCTTCTCGATCACCTGCCCCACCAGCTCGGAGAAGGGGGTCGCCATCTCTTCAAACAGCTGCCAGAGGCTCTGCTGGGTATCGGTAAAGAGCGCGGCTTGCTGCTTCACCTCAGCCACCCGCTGCTGGTGAAACTGGTAGTAATCCTGATACTTGCTGCGGTATTCGGGATCGCCTGAGATGAGAAAATCCCTCAGGGCAGAGAGGGAATTGGCGAGGCTGTTGTAGGCATCTCCCACCTGCTTGAGCAGCATGCGGCGATCGCCCGCGAGCTGATCCTGCGAGGTCGCCACCTCCTCATTGGCAAAGGATTGCAGCTGATCGAGCGCAGCCTCCGCCACCGGCCCCGCCTCCTGCAGCATCATGGTGTGAGCGGGCAGATTCTCTTCACTCTGGGCTATGGTCCACACCTTCTCCTGATGGCTTTTGAAGGTCTCGAGAGACTTGGCGAGCGCCGGGCTGAAGGCCTGATGGGCGATGGCCTGCCAGGCCGACTCCCACTCCAGCTTGAGGCGGGAAGCCTGAGCCGGATCCTTGCCGAGGATCAGATAGCCACGCAGGGCAGAAACGGTGGCCACCAGTGCTTTCTGGCTCGCCTCATCCCGCTGCAGAGCGGGCAGCGCCTGCTCCAACAGAGTGTGTTGGGCCTGATTGATCTGGGTCAGCCGGTAATAGACCAGCGCGGAGGAGAGCAGGATCAGCAGGTTGATAAAACCGAAGCTGAGCAGCAACTTGCTTGAGATTTTCATGAACATCCTTGTTCAAACGGAGGGATCCAGCCAACAGAATCAGATAGATATCAGTGTAGGCAATCTATCTTGCCAAGCCCGGTGCCACTCTTGCAACTCGCTGCGTGGCATCGGTCTGGCAGAGAAGAACCCCTGACAAACATCGCAGCCCAACTTTGCCAGCAACCGCCAGGTCTGCTCATCCTCTACCCCTTCAGCCACCGACTTGAGGCCCAACTTGCGCGCCAGCTCGATACTGGACTCGATAATGGCCAGACGGGATGGGTCTTCAAAACAGCGGTCGACAAAGGAGCGATCCAGCTTCAGTTCGGTAAAGGGCAGCAGCGCCAGTTGCTGCATGGAGGAGTAGCCGGTACCGAAGTCATCAATGGCGAGGCCAAAGCCGTGCATCCGCAGCCGGGTCAGCACCTCCAGCGACTTGCCCAGATCCTGTACAAAGGCGCTCTCGGTCACCTCCAGGGTGATAAGCTCGGGGTTGATGCTCCAGCGTTGACACTGATTGATCAGGGAGTTGCACAGATCGCCCTCGATCAGCGAGGTAGTGGAGAGGTTCATCGACAGATTGAGCGAGAGTCCGGTCTCTTCCCACAAGTGACCATCACTCAGGGATTTGCCGATGATCACTTCAGTCAACTGATCGATCAGTCCGTTGCGCTCCGCCAGTGGAATAAAACGCCCCGGAGAGATCAGGCCGTACTCCGGGTGCTGCCAGCGGGCCAGCGCCTCCATCCCGACCCACTCGCCGGAGGCAAAGCTCACCTTGGGCTGATACCAGGGCAGCAACTGATCCTGCTCGAGTGCACTGCACAACTCATCCAGGCCGATCCTGTGCCCCTCCTCCTCCCTTGCAGGCTCCTCCCGGGGTGACCAGGCATCGATCAGCAGCTTGAGCTGCTGCTGGGTAGAGGGTTTCTCTATGCGGCCGAGCACCTGCAAGCCATAGGCGGCACTCATCCGCAACACGGCCTCCACCACATCGTCTTCAAGGGCGCTGGAGAGGATAATCCCCCCGCGAAAACCGCCCAATGACAGGCGGCGCAGCAGCGCCATGCCATCCATGCCCGGCATCCGCAGGTCGCAAAACAGGATATCGACGGCGTGTTGCTGGCTCAGCACCAGCGCCTCGGCACCATCGGCCGCCTCCAGCAGATTCTGGTAACCCAGGCTGCGGACCTGGTGCAGCAGCGCCTTGCGCTGAAATCCATGGTCTTCCACGACCATAATGACCAACTCATGTTGTGCTTTTTTCATCGAGCCATAATCCAATGTCGTGGGCGATCGCCGTCATCAATAGCTGCACCTTGCCGGTCAGCTCATCCAGTTCCTCAAGCTGCTTCAATCTGGCAGCCGACTCCAGCCTGGCAGCCTGTGTGGCCAGCTCCTGCAGCCCGACCATGCGGGCTGCCCCCTTGATCCGGTGGGCAGTTTCTACCAGTACGTTGAAATCATGGCAAGCCAGCGCAGCCATCATATGAGCCCCATCCTGACGATTGGAGTCGAGATATTCCGCCGCCATCGCCCGCGCCGTCGGCTCATCGCCAAACAGGGTCAACCAGCGTTCAGCCTGAACGGCCAGCACATCATCGACCGCCGTCACCGCTGTACCGCCCGCCGGTACCGACTCAGCGAGCCAGTGTGCCAGCAGCTGGCGCAGGGTATCCAGCGGGTAGGGCTTGAACAGCATGTCACTCATTCCCGCTTCCACCATACGGGCATGGGCCTCTTCCGAGGTATCCGCTGTCACCCCAATAATGGGCGCCGTCACGCCCGCAGCCCGCAGCGCCTTGGTCAGGGCATAGCCGTCCATCACCGGCATGTGGCAATCGGTCAGCAACAGGGAGAATGGCTGCCCCTGCCAGGCCCGCAACGCCTTCTCGCCATCTTCCACTACCTGGGATTCAATTCCGAGGATAGCCAGTTGTCGTGCCAGCAGGGCGCGATTGACCGGATGATCATCGGCCACCAGCACCCGTCCTCCCAGCTTGTCGGCCAGCGCAGGCAGAACCGGGGCGACCCGTTCCTGCAGCAGTTCGAGACAACTCTCCAGCAGCAGATCCGGGTAGAGAGGAGAGAGCCCCAATCGCCACCACAACTGACCGCCGATCCGGCCGCGAAGGGCCTCGTTCGGTGACGCTATGATCCCTCTCAATGAGACATGCTGCAACCATCCCTGCCACTCACCGCCGAGGGCCTGCTCCAACCACAGCTGATCAGCCAGCAGCAACCCTTCCAGTGAGCGGTTGAGCTGGCTGGCATCCAGATGCCTTAGCTTGGCGCCCAACCGCCGCATGGCCGCCTCGAGGCTGGCATCGGCGCTGAAAAACCACCATTCGGTGCCAGCCAGCGGGGGCGCATCCCATTGAGGGTTGGTCAGCGGCACGGTAAAGCGGAAACGGGATCCCTCTCCCGCCTTGCTGGTCAGGGTGAGTTCGCCCCCCATTTTGCGCACCAGCTGATCACAGATTGCCAGCCCCAGCCCGGTACCACCAAAGCGGCGATTGATGTCGGACTCCACCTGCTCAAACGGAGTGAACAACAATGCCTGTTTCTCCTCGGCAATCCCGATACCGGTATCGCGGATACTGATAGCAAGCTGATCGCGCAGGTAGCTGACCCGGATGGAGACCTCCCCCTGTTCGGTGAACTTTACCGCATTGTTGAGCAGATTGGAGATCACCTGACCGACCCGTACCCCGTCGATATCGGCCCAATCAGGTACATGCTGGCCCCACTCCAGCGTCACGTTGAGCCCCTTGCTATGGGCCAGGGTAGCGTGGCCACGGATCGCATCGCAGATCACCGTCTGCAACCGGCTGACCTGACAATGCAGTTGCAACTGACCCGCCTCGATCTTGGAGAAATCGAGTATGTCGTTGACCAGATAGAGCAGGTTGTTGGTCGAGGTGACCACATTACGCACCATGTAACGTTGATCGTCGTTGAGCTCGCTCATTTGCAACAACTCGAGCATGCCGTGCATGCCGGAGATGGGGGTGCGTAACTCGTGGCTCATGGTGGCCAGAAAGCGGCTGCGCGCCTGCATCGCCTGCTCGGCATAAGCACGTGCCTCGCGCAGCTCATGCTCCTGCTGCTTGAGGGCCGTGATGTCCTGAATCACCCCGTTGAGTATCAGCGCCTGCTGCTCCTGACGGACAAAATTGCCGCGTACCTGCAGATAGCGATCCCCGTCAGGGCGCTCCACCTTGACCTCCAGATCGAGGGGGGCCAGGGTCTCGGCATGGTTGGCCACCTTGCTGACAAACTCCTGCAGGGCCTGTTCGGTAAAGCCAAATACCTCACCACCCGATTCAGCGTTAAATAAATCCTGATGAGATACCCCCAGGATCTCGTTGGCCCCCTGAGAGGCATAAAGAAAGCGTCCCTTGCCCGGCCCCAGCCACAGATACTGGTAGACTACGCCGGGCATGCTGTCGGTGATCTGGGTCAGGCGAGTTTCAGCCTGACGAGCACGCTCCTCGGCTTCCTTGATACGGCTGACATCGGTCAGCACTGTCAGCACACCCCGCATGTTGCCATCGGGGTCCCGGTAAGGGCGCTTGGCATAGATAACATGAAAAGGGGTGCCATCGGCACGCAAGCTATTGCCGGCCCCCTCCAGCTCCTGGCCGCTTTGCCATATCCTGCGCTCCTCTTCCAGCACGCTCGCACGCAGGGGCTCGGGGATGCTTTGCAGGTCGTCAAGCGCCTCGCCATTGACATCAACGAGAAAGGCATCGCGATAAGCCCGGTTGCAGAGGGTTATACGCTGCTCGCTGTCGCGCAATGCCACCATGGTCGGCAATGAGTTGAGCAGGGTCTGTACAAACAGCAACTGTTCGTTGAGTTTGCTCTCTGCGATTTTCCGCTGCGCAATCTGGCGACGCAGGCTGCGGGCCCAGAACATCACCAGCAGACCGCAGGTCAACAAGGCCACTCCGCCCAGCGCCAGCCACTTGTAGAACTGGCTGTAATCGGATTCGACATTTACCGAAACATTGAGCCAGCGCCGCTCCAGCAGTTGCCACTCCTCATCCGTGATGGTCAGCAACAGCTTGTCCATGATCCGCAGCAGCTCGGGCTGCCTGATATCAACGGCCATGCTGATGGGCACGGAAAACTCGGGGGAGCTCAGCACCACCTGATACTTTTCGTTGAAGCCCTTCATGGCCTGCTGCCCCAGATTGGTCATGGTCAACAGCACATACTCGGCTTTCCCCGTATCAAGCAGGGTAAGCAGCTCGGTATCCTTGCCCACTTCAATGACGTTGCCACCATGGGCGCTGATAAGAGAAGCCTCATAAGAACCGGTCACGCCACCAATCAGGCGCCCTTTCAGCTCCGCCAGCGACTTCAACGGGCGTGCGCCGCGCCGGGATACCACATAGCTGTCGAATTTAAGGTAGGAGGAGCTGAAGGAGGCAAATGCCTCGCGATCCCTGAGCGGTGTCATCAGGGGGATCAGATCCACCTTGTGCTGTTTCAGCAGAGCCAGAGACTCTTGCCAGGTGCTGGTCGGCTCAAGTTCAAAGCGGATCCCCGAGCGCAGACTCAACAACTTCATCAAATCTGCCGCATAGCCGTGCAACACCCCTTCGTCATCAATCTCGCTGATACCGGCAAACGACGGCGCAACGGCAAACCTGACCACCTTGCTCTTCTTCTTTAACCAGGCTACCTCGTCTGGTTCCAGCAACAAACCCGCCTTGAAACGGCTGTCTTCCTGATTCAGCCGCAACCGGGCATCAGCCACCGGGATCCGCTGGTAGGCCTGCCAGATGCGATCCGTCAGCGCCGGGTCATGGGTACTGGTTGCAATGGTCAATGCACTACCGGGGATCCAGTCCGGGATCACAATCCCCATCGACTCAGGCAACCGCTCCATCTCCATGGCAATGATCGGCCCCAGAGCCAGATAAGCATCGGCCGCCCCCAGTTTGACCATATAGGTCGCCTCGTCACGGCTCTCCAGCTCGGTCACATGAGGCATCCCCAGTCGCGCTAGCTCATTGCAACTGCCAAAACCGCGAATACAGACCCAGCGAAGCTTGCGCGCCTGTTCCAGGGTCAAACGTTGATCCGGATGGCGCATCAAGATGGCGCGGGCGTAGGAGCCCAGATAGCCAATATGATTCATCCCCTCCAGCTCGAGCGCATCGAGCTCGACCCCGATCAAGGCATCAACTTGGCGTCTGTTCAGCGCACCACGGGCATCCACATAGGAGTTGTAGGAGACATAGCGCAGGGAGACCCCCATTTCTGCCGCAATACGCGAGGCCAGCTCCTTGAGCGGACCGGCATAGCGCTGATTGGGCAGTTCATAGAGGAACGGAGGATAACCACCACGGGGCACCCCGACCACCAACTCTTCATCAGCCGCACTCTGGTGGTCCGCCACTGCCTTTTCCAACTGGGGAACAGCAACAGCAGGCAGGCCGGAAAACAGCAGCAACAGGGGGAGAAAAAGCTGACGAAAGAGTGACATGAAGTCTTGTCCTGATGAGTAAAACAGATAGGCCACCATATCTAATCTTGCCGATCCTGGCGGAACAAGGCGAGAAAACATACGCATCTGTCACAAACGGGGCAGAGAGGATAGTGCCGGGGCACAGAAAAGTGAATAAAAAATCAACCTGCAAACACAAAAATGGCAGGCATTACGCCTGCCACATCACCACGGGGAGAGCGTTTACCCTCCCCTATGGATCAGGTTATTCGATTCCCGAGCCGAAAGCCGGTTTGATACTCGCTTTCGCGGATATGGGCGATCTGTCCCTCAAACCCTTCCAGACCAATATCTTTCAGCAGGGCAGGTGACAGACTGACCACGGCGAGGCGACGCTCAACCCGGGCGATCCGTTTTTGAACCAAAGACTCGACACCACGCAGTAAAATCAGTTCGATAGACATGACATTCTCCAGTTGAACATGCGGTTCTCCCGGAGAAAGTGGATGTCACCCTGCGGGACGAACCGCGGGTGATAAAAAGACAGGGGTTACCTGTTTACGCCACGCGGTAAAAGAGCACGAGATTTCACGCCGCACGCAGTGCCGCGAGAGAATGCAAAATTGAGCATCAGATGTTGCATTTTCATCTCCTTACCGAGTAAAAGTTGAACAGGTTGCAGAAGTCTAAAAAATATCCGAATTTAAAACAAGCCTCTTGCGGCTCCTTTTTAAACGTTTTTACGGCATTTTATGCTGTCCGTCTGGCAACGATGCCAGCACATCAGATCCCCGAGAGTAGCCGGTACTCTTCCAGTACATAGGTATCCGTCATGCCGCTGACATAATCGAGCAGCAACCGCACCCGGTAATACCACTCCTGCTCGTTCTGGCAGGCAAAACGCTGATCCGGGGTGGCGATCGCCAATCGATAGGCCTTGAGATGGCGGGCCGAGAGGCGGTGATAGAGACGGCGCGCAAAGAACAGCGCCTGACTCCCCTCCCCGGCCAGCAGGCGAGCAAACTGTGGCGCTGGCAGCGCCAATAGACAGGCATAACTGGTCAGCACCCCGCGCAGCGCCGCATACCCCTCCAGCTCAAGCGCTTCCACTTCGGGGCGCATAAAGACCAGCTCGCGGGCCACCTGCTTGAGGATATCGAGCACCCGCGCCGCCGGCGCCTGACCATGCAGCAGTGCTTGCGGATAGGAGCCCTGCAAAATGGCCTGATGTTCGCTGACATAGCTCTGCGCCGCCAGCGCAACCAGATCCCGGGTAAGTTGCTGGCGAAAATGGGGGAAAAAGCCCCGACCACTGGCAAGCGCGTCATCCAGCAAGGTGCCCATGTAGTCACTCTGGTCAGCAGCTCGCAGTGCCGCCAGCAGTTCACCCAGAGTCAGGATCCTCCGATCTACCGCATCTTCCAGATCGGCGATGCAGTAGGAGATATCATCGGCCGCCTCCATGATATAGACCAGCGGATGACGGCATCCTGGGGCCAATCCCAGACTCTGGCCGAGGGCACGGTAGAGCGGCTGCTCGCTAAAGAAGATGCCCCGTTTGCTGCTCCAGCCATGATGTTGGCCATAGCTCACCCCGGGTTGAGGCTGCTGCGGGTATTTGCAGAGCGCCGCCAGTTGCCCGAGCGTCAGATTGAGCTCGTGCAGACTGTGCACCAGCCGCAAGCTCTGGGCGTTGCCATCAAACAGTTGCAGATCCTGACGCAGCTCAGCCCACTGGGTCGAGGGGGGCTGCGCCAGCGCCTGCTGATAGAGGGGATCGAGCATCTCGCCGAGCCACTGGCTCATCACCTGCTCGCCAAAGTGGCCAAACGGCGGGTTGCCCACGTCATGAAGCAGGCAGGACATCTCCACCAGATTGATAAAGGCCCCTTCGCAGACCATCCCGGCTGGCAAGGCGGCCAGAATACGGCGGCTGATCTGGCGACCGGTCTCCTGCACCTCCAGCGAGTGGGTGAGGCGACTGCGCACCGAGGCCTTCACATCGAGCGGAAAGACCTGGGTCTTCTGCTGCAACCGGCGCACTGGCGCCGCCTGCACGATACGGGCGCGATCCTGCTCGGTCGCCTCCAGCAAATCCTCGTCCCCCCAAGGGTGGATGCGCGCAGGGGTAATCAAACGGCTATACATCTTGCAGCTCCTTGCCAGCCACTTCCATCAGACTCAAGACAACCTCCAGCCTCAAGACAGCAACCAGCGCCGCAGCCGGGCGATATCGCCCGGATATTCCCGGCGCAACGTCTCAATCCAGTCTTCCACGTTCTCCCACCAGGCGGGATGATCCGGGCTCTGGATCAGCTGAGCCGTCTGCTGCAAACGACGCAGGCCAATGGAGCCTGCCGCCCCTTTTATCTTATGCGCCTCCTCCACCACCCCCGCCTGATCCCGGGCGATCATGTTGGAGTCGAGCACCGCCATGTAGTCCGGCATCATCTTCTCGAACAGCTCGACGCTGGAGAGCAGCACCGGCTTGCCCACCGTATCGGCATAATCAGTGAGGAAGGGAATATCCAGCAGGGCATCCTGATTGCCCGCATCAGCTTGCTCGTCCGCTTCATCCTCGGCCAGACCGGCAAACAGATGGCCAATCACCTCCCGCACAGCCTTCGAGCCAAGCGGTTTGTTGATCACATCCCGCATCCCGCGCTCCAGATAATACTGGCGATCGCCGGTAGAGTTGGCCGTTAGTGCCACCATGGGCGGCAGGCTGTCGCCATAACGCTCCAGCAGGGTTTTCGCCACATCGAAGCCGGTCATGTCCGGCAGCTGGATATCGAGCAGAATGAGGTCGAAATCATCCGGATTGGCCATCGCCAGCGCCTGGGTGCCATCCCGTGCCACCTGCACCTGATGACCCAGCTTGCCCAGCAGGGCGCAGGCCACCGTCACGTTGAGCTCCACATCTTCCACCAGCAGGATATCGAGGGAGGGCATCTCCTCCTCCTGCTCCTGCGGCACTGGCTCGGCGCAAGCTACCTCCAGCTCGGCGGTGAAGCAGGAGCCTTCGCCCGGCTCACTGTCCACATAGAGCTGGCCGCCCATCGCCTGCACCAGCTGACGGGAGACCGCGAGGCCAATACCGGTGCCGGTGGCGTGTTTCTTGCCCTGCACCTGATAGTACATGGCGAAGATCTTCTCCTGCTGGGCGCGCGGGATGCCGATGCCGGTATCCTCCACCTCGAAGTGCAGGGCCAGCTTGCCCGGCTCGTCGGCAGGATGAGAGAGGCAGCGCACGGTGACGCCCCCCTCGTCGGTAAACTTGACCGCATTGCCCACCAGATTCCACAGCACCTGACGCAGACGGGTACCGTCGGCTATCACGAATTGCGGCATGTCGCCATCGCGATCGAAATGCAGATATAGCCCCTTCTGCTCCGCCTGAATGCGCGACAGGGTCTCCAGCTCGTCGAGGAAGGCAGGCAGATCGATGCGGGTCGGCGCAATTTCGAGGCGACGCCGATCGAGTTTGTCCAAATCGATGATGTCGTTGAAGATATTGCCAAGGGTCACCGCACTCAGGTGAATGGTCTTGAGCTGCTGGTGCTGCTTGGGATCGAGGGGGGTATCCATCAGCATCCGGCTTAAGCCCACGATGCCGTTGAGCGGGGTGCGCAGCTCGTGGCTGATGGTGGAGATAAAGGTAGTCTTGTCGCGGCTCGCCTTCTCCAGTTTGTCCTGATACTGCTTGCGCTCGGTGATGTCGCGGCCAAAGCCGAGCAGGCCCAGCCGCTTGCCGAAGCGATCGAAGAAGGGCACTTTGCGCAGCTCGAAGTAGGCCTTGCGGCCATCGGGATACTCCAGCCACTGTTCATAGGTGAGGGGCTCATTGCTGGCAAAGACCTGCTTGTCGGTCTCCACCACCTTGTTGGCAATCTCCTGCTTGTAGACATCGAAAGGTGTGAGGCCAATCAGCTCGCTCTCCGCCTTGCCGGTCAGCTCCTCCATGGCGCGGTTGCAACCGGAGAACTGCTCATCCTCATTGCGGTAGTAGACCAGATCCGGGGAACAGTCGATAAAAGAGCGCAGCAGAGCGGTACGCTCCCCCAGATGAAGCTGGGCTTTCTCCCGCTGGAACACCTCGTTCTCGAGATCCTCGATGGCCTGCAGACGCAGTGCCTCGGCCCGGTTGGTCTCGGCAATCTGGGCATTGAGGCGACTGATGTTCTCCTGCAACTGACTGTTGAGCTCCAGATCCCGCTCGCGCATATCCTGCAGCTTGCGCACCATCCGGCTCAATCGCTGACGGGAATCCTCCAGCTGATCCACCACGATGGAGAGGAAATAGACCGCCCAGGGGGTCACCAGCAGGCCAAAGAAGACCGAGCGCACGAAGTCGATCACATCAATATTGCCGCGCAGGAACAGGGTCACCCCCATCTGGATGGCGACAGCCAGCACTATGATGCCAGCCGCCAGAAACATGCTGAAGCGCACCAGTCCCAGCTTGGTCATCAGATCGACGTAATATTGTGCCCAGGATTTAATCTGCTTCATCTTGTTATTTTCTCCCCCATATCCGCGAACAGAATACCAGCACAGAGAATTGAACTCTTCTTATCTCGCACAATTAATTAACGATTCGCCTAGTGAAATGAGTGAGTTAGGATATTTGATGAAATTCTGTCAGTTGCCATTAAGGGTGGCCCCCTATAATCGCCCACCTGGTAATTTAAACGCGTTTAATTTAGGAGTTATCTGATGCGCAACACTACCCTGCTTGGTCTGGGCCTGCTGGTCGCAAATAGTGCATATGCGGATTTGGGAACCATTCCCAACGAATCGGGCTGGTCCGGTTTCCTGCTTGGCGGCGTCAACGTCATCAATTACGAATCCAACTTTTACAGCGGTGACGACGAAAATCGTCGACTGAGCGGACTGGGCAGTGCAGAGAGCAGCTCCGCCGTCGCCCCGCTGCTCAACGCAGATATCCGTTACACCTTTGCCGATACCCGCACCCAGGTCTTCCTCGGTAACCTGATCCAGGATGCCATCCGTTTCGACTTCACCCAGCAACTCGGTATCCGCCAGGAGATGAGCAACAAGGGCACAGTGGCCGGCTCCGTGGTCTTCAATGCCATGCCAACCGAGCAGTGGAGCGATCCCTTCGCCGTAAGCGTCGATCGCCAGTCGACCGATATCAAGTCAAAAGGGGTGCGCTTCGCCTGGGACAATATCTGGGGCAGCAACTTCTTCGGCAGCCTGACCACCCGCAACATCGAAGTCGATGAAGAGCGCAGTGGCAGCCAGTATGGTGCCGACACGGCGGCCAAGCTGGATCGCAACGGCAAGATCCACGCCCTCGACCTCTCCTACAAATGGCAGCTGGCAGCCGGTCAGGTGCTGGAGCCGGCTTTCATCCACCGTCAGGCTGACCTGGACGGCAGCGCCCAGAGCTACAAGAGCAACGGCCTCCAGTTGACCTACGGCAAGCGGGCATCCCAGTGGTCCTTCGTCAGCAACCTCTATCTGGGTCAGACCAAATATGATGAAGCCAACCCAATCCCTGACTTTGGTAACAAAAAAGCCGACTCCGACGAGTTTGCCCTGACCGGTACCTTCTTCTGGCACCGCCTGTTCGGTATTGCACCGCTCTCGGCAACCTTTACCGCTGGCTACGCCAAGTCCGATTCCGACATCAACTTCTACGATTCTGAATCGGTGATGTTCAACACCGGCCTGCTCTACAACTTCTAATAACGGTTGTGCGCACCGATACAACAAGGCCACCCGAAGGTGGCCTTGTTGCTATCCGGCATTTGCCTCAAATACCCAAAGAGTCGAGCAGATCATCGTGATCATTACTGGCTGGCGCAGCGGCTGCCGGGGCCGGCTTGGCGGCATCCTGCTTGGCTTGGGCGATCAGGGCGTCAGGATCCAGCTCCTCGTGCTCCATCCCCTCATTGTGAATGCGGATGAACTCGGTCTTGTCCATCGCCAGCTCCAGATAAAAGATGTTGTTACGGGCGGTGAAGAAAGTGACGCGGCGGGACTCCGGACTGTCAAGATTGGTATCGACGCTCAGCATCACCTGCTTGTTGAGGGCCAGCATCTTCGGCTGGTTCTGGGTAATGTGAGTCTGCAAATCCCGGCCCACCTTGACGGTAAAGCTACCGACGATCTGGTTCATCAGTTCGCCCATCACGTTGCTCACCTCGTCAGAGGTATGGGAGATGGCGAGATCCTCCTTGGAGAGCCCCATGCTCAGCATGTAGCTCTCGTACAACTCCATGGCGGCAGCGGCGGAGAAGTTGATCACCACCAGACCGGAAAAACCGCCATCGAACAGCACGAAGCAGCCGATATCCGGCTTGAGGCAGGTCTTGCTGATCCGCTGCACCATGCCGGAAAACCGCACCTGACTCATGGTCGCGGCACTCAACACATCGGTCACCGAGTTGCACAGGCTGAGCAGTACATCCTCAGTCGTCAACACGACGTCATCATCGGCTCTTGTCACTATCATGGGACCTTCCTGAACATCGAGAATGGGCTTATCTATACCATAACTCTAACAGATGGCGCGGCCCGAAGACTGAAATAGCGACACGCCTCTCAGTTGACGCCGTTATCAGCAGCCGCAGGGGTAAAACCGCTCAGCTTGGCGAGCCGGGCACGCCATCTGTCGGCCTGCTGCGCCAGCACCTGTGGCTCATAAGGCACGATCGGATGAGCCCCCCAGATGGGGCCTGGCCAGGCAGCATCGGTGGCGAAACGTGCGACATGGTGAATGTGCAGCTGTGGCACCAGATTGCCCAGCGCCCCTATGTTGATCTTGTCCGGGCTGAGGGCCTGCTCCATCAGGGCGGCGACGGCGCAGGACTCCTGCATCAGCTGTTGCTGCTGCTCCGGCGCCAGATGGTGAATTTCCCGCAGGTTGGCTACTCGCGGTACCAGGATGAGCCAGGGATACTGGCTGTCTTTTGCCAGCAAGACACGGCAGAGGGGCAGATCCCCGAGCCACCGGGTATCTGCCTGCAGGCGTGAATGCAATTCAAACATGAAAACCTCGTTGAGTACGATGAACAGAGCGCCTGAAAAAAGGAGTGTCCACGTTACTGCAACGGGCAGAAAACTTAAAGCTGTGGCACGGCCCAACCGATAAAGCGCTTGCGCAGGGCTGGGTCTGCCTGGAGGAACAGCTGCTGCAACTGCCCTTCCAGCTCGCTGGCTGCCACAACGGGTTGAGCCCCACCAGCGGCCGTGGCCGTTGGCTGCGTAGCAACGGCGCCAGCCGCCAGCGCCGCCTTGCCGCCGCTGCGGTTGTATTCAGCCAGTTTGCCGTTCCAATCCACCCCAAGCAGCATGCCGCTGGTCACCAGTGCGTCCTGCTGGATGGCAAGCGCGCGGCCATTCTCCTGCAGCGCTACCACAGGAGCCTTGGCATAGGCCTGCATCCCCCGCTCGTCTCCCGGTACGCTGGCCGTCAGCTGCAAATGCTGATTGCTGCCCTGATAGCGCACCACCTGCGGCTCGGAGCGTACCTGCCGATCATTCTCGCTGCTGCTGCGGCTGGGGATCACCCCCTCGAAGCGCACCAGCAGTTGCTGCTCACCATCCGCCAGGGTGGCATGCTGCTCATCCAGCAAGGTGCCGTTGCTCACCGCGAGAATGCGGAAATTCTCCGGAACCTTCACGTCCACCATGGCCTGCACACTGCCAGCCCCCAACACTGCACAGAGCAGCACAAAACCGGTCAACCCTCTATTACTCTTCATTCCCGCTGATCTTCCTGATGCCGATGATGGGCGCAGGGTAGCAGCCGAAGATGACAGAAAAATAACGCCGCTCAGAGCAGGTAGTGGGGTCGCTCGGCAAACCACTGGGCAAGCACCTGCTTGAACAGCCGGATCTTGCGTGGCACCCGCCGCTGCTGGGCATGCAGCACATGAAGCTGATGCAGCCCGCTCTGCCACTCATCTAGCACGGTCACCAGCTCCCCTGCCGTCAGCAGCGATTCCACCAGCATCAGCGGGCACTTGGCATAGCCCATACCGGCACGCGCCAGTTGCAACACTGTGCTGTAATGGTTGGCCCGCACCTTGCCCTGCACCAGAATGTGGGCCTCTTCCCCTTCACGGATAAAGTGCCACTGCTCCCAGGCCGGATTGTGCCCCTGCAACAGGCAGCTGCGCCCGCTCAGCTCATAGGGAGTGGCTGGACGCCCCTCTCTCGCTACAAGTGCGGGGCTGGCCACCACTACATCCTTGAGTCGGCCAATAGGAAGTGCGACCAGATTGTCCGGCACCTCGTTCATGGCGCGCAGGGCGATGTCGTTCTCCCCCTGGCTCATGTCGACCATCTGGTTGGTGAAATTGAGCTCCACCTCCACCCCCGGGCAGAGCGCGGCAAAACTGGTCAGCAGCTCACTCACCATGCGATCGCCGGTACTGACCGGGCAGGTAAAACGCAGTCTTCCGCTATCCTCTTCGGTCAGCGCCTGAATATCCTGCTCCGCCTGCCGAACCAGCGCGAAGATCTCCCCCACCTGCTGGTAGAGGGTCTTGCCCGCCTCGGTCAGACTGAGGCGGCGGGTGGTGCGCTGCAACAGTTGCGCATTGAGGGAGGACTCCAGCGCGCTGACGTGGCGGCTCAGCATCCCCTTGCTGACCCCCAGCGTATCGGCCGCAGCCGAGAAACTGCCGCGCAGCACCACCTCATAAAAGCTGGCCAGATGGGCGATATCCATCATTAGCTCCAATATGGAAACAATGGGTTTATTTTACGCGCTTTTTCACATTTTCTGTTGCGCTAGAATCGATACATTCCAACCAGGAGTGATGCAGATGAAAATTGTGATTGTGGGTGCCTCCGGCACCGTCGGTTCCGCAGTCAGTGAACTGCTTGCCAAAGATCATCAGGTGATCCGGGTCGGCCACAGTCGTGGCGATGCCACGGTCGACATGCGCGATCCCGCCTCCATCAAGGCGCTGTTCGCCAAGCTGGGCCAGTTTGATGCACTGGTTGTCGCCAGCGGCAGCGTGGCCTTCAACGGCCTGACCGAGATGACCGACGAACAGTGGCAGGTGGGACTGGAGAGCAAGCTGATGGGCCAGATCAACCTGACCCGCGCCGCCATTCCCTATCTGACTGACAAGGGCTCCATCACTTTGATCAGCGGTATTCTGAGCGAGGAGCCGATCAACTGGGGCGTGAGCGCCAGCACAGTCAACGGCGCTATCGATCACTTTGTGAAAGCGGCCGCCTGCGAGTTACCCCGCGGCCTGCGCATCAATGTGGTGAGCCCCACCGTGCTGGCGGAGTCGATGGACAAATACGCTGACTTCTTCCCGGGCTTCGTACCGGTACCCGCCGCCAAGGTAGCGCAGGCCTACAAGAAGTCGGTGCTGGGCATCCAGACCGGCCAGGTGTTCAGGGTCAACGGCTAATCGCCGCTCGCTTGCCGCCAGACCAGCAATAAAAATGGGCCCCATAGCGGGGCCCGTCTGTTTATCTGCCTCTCTCCTTCACCATCAGCAAACGTTTGTTTGTTGGCGACAAAAAAAGAGCGCAACCCTTAGTCGATCAGACCGTACTGATCGCGCAGCACCTCGATGATCTCCTGCTTGGGATTGGCAGAACGCGCCAGCTTGTGGCCGATAATCTTCTCGGCGATCCCGACGTAGGTGTTGGAGATATCCATCATCACTTCGGTCGGCAGCTTGTTGTCGCGGGCCAGGGCAAAACGTTCCGGCATGCGGTTCTTGTTGAGCAGGATGTCCGGATCCGGGAAGTGGTTGAGCAGCCACTGACGGAAACCCTCTTTAGACTTCTCGACGATCTGGCCGTCGCGCAGGGCGGCGCCATCCCAGATACGGGAGCTGTCGGGGGTGCCCACTTCGTCCATGTAGATCAGCTTCTCGTTGCCTGCCGCATCGTGGACATAACCAAACTCGAACTTGGTATCGACGAAGATCTGATCCAGCCCGGCCAGCGCGTCGCTGATGACGTTGAAGCCCTCTTTGAGCAGCACTTCGTAGCGGTCGATGTCGGCCGGCTTGCTGAAGTTGAAGCCCTTATAATGGCGCTCGATATCGGCACGGGAGACGTTGACGTCATCGGCTTCCGGCACGCCATCCAGCCCTTTCAGCACGCCCTTGGTGGACGGAGTGATGAGGATCTCCGGCAGCTTCTGATCCTTTTTCAGCCCTTCCGGCAAGGTGATGCCGCAGAACTCGCGCTCGCCATCCTTGTAGGCACGCCACATGGAGCCGGTGATGTACTGGCGGGCAATCGCCTCGATCATCACCGGACGGGCTTTTTGCACGATCCAGACGAAAGGGTGCGGAATATCCAGAATGTGGCTGTCGGCCAGTCCCTTCTCCTTGAACAGCTTGAACCAGTGGCTGGAGATGGCGTTGAGCGCCGCCCCTTTGCCCGGTACGCCGTTCAGGCCATCCTCACCTTGCCAAATGCAATCGAAGGCCGAGATGCGATCGCTGATCACCATGAGGGCGAGGGGCGCATCGGCCGGCACATCATAGCCTTTCTCTTTTATGAGCCGGGCACTGTCTTCGGGGGTCAACCAGTAGACGCTGCGCACTTTGCCGGAATGGACAGGTTTATCGGTACGGATCGGCAAATCGTCATTCACCGCCAATACTTGATCTGCAAGACTCATGGCTAATAACACTTCCTGTTTGTGGGGGGGTAAACATCGCGAGTCCCTCACCTGCGCGCTCTGTTTGCAACGGGCTGGCAAGGGGGCTCGCATCATCGAAAACCGCTCGGAATCCCCGCGTTTTCAGGGGGATTTTGATAACAAAACAGGGGCACAAGGCCCCTGAATTTATTCTGCTTTTGCTGCTGCCTGATCGGCCAGCCCCTTGGCGAACGCCTCGGACAGGCTGATATACATCTGGGAAATAACCCCGGACGATACCGGCTTCTTGTCCTTGTCGAACAGGGTGATGGAGGTCTTGCCTCCCGCCATTTCGCCAAGCTGGAAGCGGTATTTCTCCTCCTCCAGTTTGAACGGCTCGCTCCCTTTCGCCTTCCAGAACTCGGCACCCGGCTCTTCGTACTCGACGTCGATCCAGCCCAGTGACTGCTGGGTATCCTTGATGGTGAAACCGTAAGCAGGCAGTACCTGGTTGAGGCGACGCCACACCTGATCAAAGGAGCCTTCGGCAATCCAGGCGCTCAGTTCGTTGTTGTCCAGACCCAGTTGCAGACCCATGCCATCGTTGGACTTGTGCTGCTCGCGGGCTTTCAGCTGGCTGTCGTAATAGAGAGAGAACTGGTTCAGCACTCGCGCGGCATAGCGCTGGGCATCGGCAGGGGTCAGCTTGTTGCTGGTCTCGCCGTCGATGGTCTCTTCGTGATCCAGTACCCGGACCGACATATTGACAGCGTGGCGCTGGGCATCGTTGCGCACGGTGAACTGGTAACGCTGACGGATTTTGAAGTCTTCGTCATCTTCACCCCAGCCATCGAGAGCGACCGTGTTGTCAAACCAGCCGGTCTGCAATACGCCATCCTGCTGATCCAGCTTCTCGGTGGTGACCTTGTATTTGGCCAGGAAGTTCATCAGGAACGACCAGGTATCGCGCTCCACGCTCTGGCTGGTGCTGAGGGCATAGAAAGCAACGGTCGGTTCGGTTGCGCTCTGCACCACCTGACTGCCCGGTACCACGGTCAGCAGCTGAGCGGGTGGGCGCACATCGACCTGGGCGCCGAGGGCACCTTCACGGCTGCTCTCAGGAAGCGGCGGAATATCGTACTGGCTGTTGAAGGTGGGGGCACTCAATCCTGCGGGGATCAAGAACGCGCGGCCCTCGAGGCGGGCATCTTCATAACCGAAGTCGCGGTTGGCCATTTTGCGATCCTGGGGGGTGCTGCAACCGGCCAAGACGGCCACAGTCGCAACGCTCAGCACCAGACGGGCTCTATTTCCCTTTCCATTAGATTTAAACACTCGCCATCAACTCCGCTGTGGTCAGTGCTCGCGCCATCAGCTGTTCGCCCTCGGGAGTGAGGTCAACCAGCGGCAGGCGCAAGGTGGCTGTTGCAATCAACCCCAGTTGGGCACAGGCCCATTTCACCGGGGTGGGGCTCGGTTCGCAGAACAGAGTCTTGTGCAACGGCATCAAGAGATTGTTGATGTCATGCGCCTGTCCGGCATCACCGGCCAGCGCAGCACGACACATGTCGGCCATCTGGGCCGCTGCAATGTTGGTGGTGACCGAAATCACGCCATCGCCACCTTGCAGCATAAAATCACAACCAGTGGCATCGTCGCCACTGTAGAGAGCAAACTCCGGCCCGCACAGCTCGCGCAGCCGCGGGGTGCGGCTCAAATCGCCGGTTGCCTCTTTCAAACCGATAATGCCGGGAACCTTGGCCAGACGGGCCACGGTCTCCGGTTTGAGATCGCAACAGGTGCGACCGGGCACATTATAAAGAATTTGGGGCAGACCACTAGCCTCGGCGATCGCACAATAGTGGCGATAGAGACCTTCCTGAGTGGGCTTGTTGTAGTAAGGAGTCACCGAGAGGCCCGCCACCACGCCGGTTTTGGCCAGTCGCTTGGTCAATTCAATGGCATGGGCAGTATTGTTGGAGCCGCAACCGGCGATGACGGGAATGCGTCCGGCGGCATACTCAACGGTCTTTTCAACGACGGCGATATGCTCCTGCTCGCTCAGGGTCACCGATTCCCCTGTGGTCCCAACCGCAACAATGGCGCAGGTCCCGGCGCTGACATGATAGTCGACCAGTTTGGCCAGACTGGCCCAATCGACTTCACCTGAAGCCAGCATGGGGGTAACGAGCGCAACAATACTACCGCGTAACATGGACTTTTCTCCCGATTTTCAGGGGCGTAATGGTAAAGCTGACCCCTTTGAAAAACAAGGGAGAGAGGGGGCAAGCCGTGATACCATCCGGAACAAAAAGTAATGGACGAAAGTCGGCAGCGTCCCTCAGGGAGTGGTCATCAGGGCCGGAGGGTTGGCTTGCCAGCGCGGCTTTCGCAACGAAATAACGGACGAGAGAAGATTTATGACTCACTACCTGGTCGTAACGGCCATCGGCACGGACAGGCCTGGCATCGTCAATGAAGTGACCCGCCACGTCAGTGGCTGTGGTTGCAACATTGTAGACAGCCGCCTTGGCATCTTCGGCAATGAATTTACCTTTATCATGCTGCTCTCGGGCGACTGGAACAGCATGATGCAACTCGAAATCAGCCTGCCCCTGCGTAGCCAGGAGTGGGATCTCATCACCATGATGAAACGCACCGAGCGCCACCAGTCCCTGCAGTATGACGTCCGCGCCAGCGCCGACCTGTTGATCCGCGACGAGCCCGGCATCGTAAGCCAGTGCACCCAGTTCTTCAGCGAACATGGCTGGAACATTCAGGCGATGCAATCCATGACCCTGGAGCAGCAGCCGTTCAACCTGCTGAAGATCAGTTTTCAGCTCAATCTGGCCAGAGAGGGTGAAGTGGAAGGTTCGCAAACCGCCTTCGCCGAATTCTGTCGTCAACTGGGTGCCGAATCGTTCGAGTTTACCGTCAATCGCAAACACGCCTGAGGGCGTTTTACCCGAGGAGACACCATGCAACCACTACAAGCTGGCAGCCCCGCCCCCGATTTCTCCCTGCCCGACCAGAATGGCAATCAGGTCAGCCTCGCTGGCCTGCGCGGCAAGAAGGTGCTGGTCTATTTCTACCCCAAGGCGATGACCCCCGGCTGCACTACCCAGGCCTGCAGCCTGCGCGATGTGAACGCCGAGTTGGCCGCCCTCAATGTGGTGGTGCTTGGCATCAGCCCGGATCCGGCCAAACGGCTGAAAAAGTTCGAAGAGCGGGACCAGCTCAACTTCACCCTGCTGGCCGATGAAGACCACGCCGTCGCCGATGCCTTTGGCGTCTGGGGCCCGAAGAAGTTCATGGGCAAGGAGTATGACGGCATTCACCGTCAGAGCTTCCTGATCGATGAAGAGGGCAAGATTGCCCACCACTTCGACAAGTTCAAAACCAGCGATCACCATCAGGTGGTACTGGATTTCCTCAAGGGATAATCCTCCCCTGCGTCATTGAAAGGCCTGCCATGCAGGCCTTTTTTGTCTGGTCAGCCGCCCCTTGCCAGCGGATTTTTCTCACCAACTCCCCCGCCCAGATCAAAAAATTCATTTTATATATGGGTTAACGTGACCCCAGAATCATCTTCCAGCGAGATATCCCATGAACATGAGCAACACAGAACGTTTGATCCTGAGCAACCAGTACGAAATTCTGGCGAAACTCAATCCGGAGAAAGCGGACGTCTACCAGCGCGCCAGCACCATCATCGAGCGCGGCTACTGCCTGCAGATCCTCGAGCTGGAGAAGAGCTTCGGCCATCTGGATCTGGCAACCTGCCAAGAGGTGATCGACACCCTGGAGCTGCACCACGCACTGGCCATCTCATGGGGCAATCTGGATGCAGCCGATCAGGGCGAGATCAACGCCAGTCGGCTGGAGTTCAACGGCTACAGCCGCAGCCAGGAGCGTGAGCTGGCTGACTACGTCTGCTTCCTGCTGGAGGTGGACAAGCGCTTCCCCGAGCTCAAGTGCCCGTGCGACGAGCTCTCCAGCGACATCGCCATGCGCGACAAATACCAGCGGATGCTGCAGGTGTGGCGTCAGTGTCCACGTCAGTACAAGCTCTCCATCCAGGAGATCCGCAAGGTGCTGGCGGCCTGATCCGCATACCAACCGCAACAAAAAAGGCGCCACTGGCGCCTTTTTGCATCTGAAACGGGTTATTCGTAGAGAAAGGATTTATCGAGCTGCTGGAAGGCGGCCTTGAGGGTATCGGCCAGCTCTTCATAGCGCGGCTGGGAAACCAGCTGGCGGCGGCCCCCCTGCTCGTTCATCTTGCCGTTGATCTCCCGATACCAGCTCGCCAGCGACGGGGGCAAGCGGGTGTCGGCACGCTGGCCGAGCCAGTAGTAACCCTGCAGCGGCAAACTGAGCAGAAACAGCACGGAGGTGATAACGGAGGGCCAGTAGTGCAGCTCGCCAAACTGGAACTGCAGCATCACGCTCAGCACCGCCAGCGCGGGGATCACCTTGAGGGCGAACTCGGTTGCCTTGATCACCCGATTTTCAGGAAACATCGAATTGAGCTCGGGACGGCGCGGCCAAAGCGTCATATAATGGCGGCCTTGCTGTAACTTAGTTCCAAAAATGTTCATGCTCATACTACCTCCGAGCGCTTTTTGAACGTACTAACGGCAAAACCTCGACAAAATTTGATGCAAAGTAACAAAGGTTGAGGATGACTTTGTTATTTTTCAACAATCGGGTTATCCTTTGTACGCCCATTTTTGCGTCAAAAGCTTCTTGCTATTGACCTGTCAGGGACGTCTGGATTTCGGGTCTTGTATCACTATACAAGGGGCAAGCAACAGATTGCCAACCCTCATAAGGATAAGTTGAAAGTTTTTGGCCGCACCGCGTCCAACGCATCCGCCTACACAACCCAATCTGCGATAGGATTTATTCATGAGTAAGCTGGTTCTTGTTCTTAACTGTGGCAGCTCTTCCCTGAAGTTTGCCGTCATTGACGCAACCACCGGTGATGACCTGCTGTCCGGCCTGGCCGAGTGCTTCAACCTCGACGACGCCCGCATCAAGTGGAAACTGAATGGCGAGAAAGGCAGTGCCGATCTGGGCGCGGGTGCCGCTCACCAGGAAGCGCTGGACTTCATCGTCAACAAGATCCTGCCGCTCAATCCGGAACTGTCCAAGAACCTGATCGCCATCGGTCACCGTGTTGTTCACGGTGGCGAGCGTTTCACCTCTTCCGTGGTCATCTGCGAAGACGTGATCGCCGGCATCGAAGCTGCTGTTCCGTACGCACCGCTGCACAACCCGGCTCACCTGATCGGTATCCGTGAAGCTCGCCGCGTATTCCCGGCGCTGGCTGACAAGAACGTGGCCGTATTCGATACCGCGTTCCACCAGACCATGCCAGAAGAAGCCTTCCTGTACGCCCTGCCGTACAAACTCTACAAAGAGAACGGCATCCGTCGCTACGGCGCTCACGGAACCAGCCACTACTACATCAGCCTGGAAGCTGCCAAGCAGCTGAACAAGCCGGTTGAAGAGCTGAACATCATCAACTGCCACCTGGGCAACGGCGGTTCCGTCTGCGCCATCAAGAACGGCAAATCCGTTGATACCTCCATGGGTCTGACCCCGCTGGAAGGTCTGGTGATGGGTACCCGCTCCGGCGATCTGGACCCGGCCATCATCTTCTTCCTGCACGACAAGCTGGGCATGAGCGTGGCCGATATCAACACCATGCTGACCAAAGAGTCCGGCCTGCAGGGTCTGACCGAAGTAACCTCCGACTGCCGTTTTGTTGAAGACAACTACGACAGCAAAGAAGAAGCCAAGCGTGCTATGGACGTTTACTGCTATCGCCTGGCCAAGTACATCGGCGCCTACGCTGCCGCCATGGACGGTCGTCTGGACGCCGTTGTTTTCACCGGTGGTATCGGTGAAAACTCCGCCCCGATCCGTGAAATCACCCTGAACAAGCTGGGTCTGCTGGGCTTTGACGTCGATCACGACGCCAACCTGAAGGCTCGTTTCGGCAAGGGTGGCGAGATCACCAAGGCTGGTTCTACCAAGGCTCTGGTAATCCCGACCAACGAAGAGTGGGTTATCGCCCACGACGCGCTGGAACTGGTCGGCGCTTAATTGACGCAGTAACTCGAGGCCGCCCACCAGGGCGGCCTTTTCCTGATCCCAAAAAATGAACAAGGGGTATAAAGTGGCACGCACTATTATGCTTATCCCGGTCGGCACTGGTGTCGGCGTAACTTCCGTGAGTCTGGGCGTTGTTCGCGCCATGGAGCGTCACGGTGTCAATGTCAGCTTCTTCAAACCGGTTGCCCAGCCGCGTCCGGGTGAAACCGGTGCCGAGCGCTCAACCGCAGTTATCCGCGCTGCTGCCAACATCAACCCGCCCGAGCCGTTCACCCTCTCCTACGCCGAGAACATGATCAGCTCAAGCAACACCGACATCCTGCTGGAAGAGATCGTTGCCCGCTTCGAAGAGCACGTGAAATCCAGTGGTGCCGAAGTGCTGGTTGTCGAAGGTATGGTGCCGACCGACAAGCAGCCCTTTGCCAACAAGCTGAACTACGACGTTGCCAAGGCGCTGGACGCTGACATGGTATTCGTGACCCACCCGGGCCATGACTCCAGCCAGAAGCTGAAAGAGCGCATCGAGCTGGCCTGCTCCAACTTCGGTGGTGTCAACAACCCCCGCATCGTTGGTTGCGTGATCAACAAGGTTGGCGCGCCGGTTGACGAGCATGGCGTAACCCGCCCTGATCTGACCGAGATGTTCGAAGCCCATCACCACGCTTCTGACGCGGCTCACAACCTGGAAGTGCTGCAAGTGTTCGGCAAGAGCCCGCTGCGCATCCTGGGTTGCATCCCCTGGAACACCCAGCTGATCGCCCCGCGCGCCAAGGATCTCGCCAAGCATCTGGCCGCCAAGATCCTGCACAAGGGTGAGCTGGACAGCCGTCGCCTGCAGACCGTGACCTTCTGCGCCCGCTCCATCCACAACATGGTCGAGCACTTCCGTCCGGGCAGCCTGCTGGTGACCTCCGGCGACCGCTCCGACGTCATCGTCTCTGCCTGCCTCTCCGCCATGAACGGCGTCAAGCTGGGCGCCCTGCTGCTGACCGGTAACTATCATCCGGAGCCGCAGGTAATGGCGCTGTGCCAACAGGCCATGGCCACCGGCCTGCCGATCATGATGACCGGCACCAACACTTGGCAGACCGCCGTCAGCCTGCAGAACTTCAACGTCGATATTCCGGAAGATGACCGCGAGCGTATCGAGCTGGTACAGGACTACGTCGCTGGCCACATCGACAAGCACTGGATCGAGTCGCTGACCGTCAGCTCTACCCGTTCCCGTCGCCTGAGCCCGCCGGCGTTCCGTTATCAGCTGACCGAGCTGGCCCGTCAGGCCAACAAGCGTGTCGTGCTGCCGGAAGGCGACGAGCCGCGCACCATCAAGGCTGCCGCCATCTGCGCCGAGCGTGGCATTGCCCGTCCGGTACTGCTGGGTAACCCGGAAGAGATCCGTCGCGTTGCCGAACAGCAGGGTGTAGTTCTGACCGATCGCGTCGAGATCATCGATCCGGCCGTTGTGCGCGAGCGCTATGTGCCGCGTCTGGTCGAGCTGCGCAAGAACAAGGGCATGACCGAAGTGGTTGCCCGCGAGCAGCTGGAAGACAACGTGGTACTGGGTACCATGATGCTGGAGCGCAATGAAGTTGACGGCCTGGTATCCGGCGCGGTGCACACCACTGCTAACACCATCCGTCCGCCGATGCAGATCATCAAGACCGCTCCGGGCTCTTCCCTGATCTCCTCCATCTTCTTCATGCTGCTGCCTGACCAGGTGCTGGTCTACGGTGACTGCGCGATCAACCCGGATCCGACTGCCGAGCAGCTGGCCGAGATCGCCATCCAGTCCGCCGACTCTGCTGCCGCGTTCGGTATCGAGCCGCGCGTCGCCATGATCTCCTACTCTACCGGTACCTCTGGCGCCGGTGCCGATGTAGAGAAAGTGCGTGAAGCGACCGAGCTGGCCAAGGCCAAGCGCCCCGACCTCATCATCGACGGCCCGCTGCAGTACGACGCGGCCATCATGGAGAACGTGGCCAAGTCCAAGGCACCGAACTCACCGGTTGCTGGTAAAGCTACCGTGTTCGTCTTCCCTGACCTGAACACAGGTAACACCACTTACAAAGCGGTACAGCGTTCCGCTGACCTGGTCTCCATCGGCCCGATGCTGCAAGGCATGCGCAAGCCGGTCAACGACCTCTCCCGTGGCGCCCTGGTGGACGACATCGTCTACACCATCGCCCTGACCGGTATCCAGGCAGCTCAGGCTGACGAACAAGCTTAATCAGCATCCGCCTGAAAAAACCGATCACAAAGGCTGCTCACCCAAGGTGAGCAGCTTTTTTTATTGGTACTCTTTTGCCAACCAGAGAAAAACTCCACCAATCTGGCGTGTAACAGAATAATGCTATCCGTTCTATCGGAGTTCGGAGCTGACAGAACACTAGGAAACCAGCGTGACGCCCGATCGAAACAGAGTTTAAAAGACATGCAATATCATATGGTTGGTAATAGATAACGGCGCAGGCTGACTGCTTATAGCAAATTTTCAGTCATTGGGAGGAGGAACAAGCCTGTCAATAATTGCAGTGAAAAAGACCCACTCGATACGCTATTCATCAATGTGCCACTCGGCAATATCCACATCATGGAGGAATGGAAATGCTGATGAAGAAGCTCTCTGCAGTGATGTTGCTGGCCTGCTTGCCCCTGTTGAACCAACCCGTGCTGGCGGCCGATAAAACCGTTCCCAAACAGACAACTGCGGCGCCCGCAGCTGTTGAGAGCGGGAAGGTAAATATCAATACCGCCACCCTTGCCGAACTCACCAGCCTGAAAGGGATTGGTGACAAGAAGGCACAAGCCATCGTCGACTATCGGGAAAAACAGGGAAAGTTCACCTCGGTCGATCAGCTGGCAGATGTCAATGGCATTGGCCCGGCCACGCTGGAAGCCAACCGTGACATGATCATCGTCAAATAACGTCCGAGCTCTGCATATACGAATGGGGTAGCCTGTGGCTGCCCCATTTTTCTTGGAGTATCATGGCCGCACTTTAATCCCGCTGGATAGTTTTCCATGAAAAAGACTCCTCTGACAGTTCGCAAGGCCGTGCTCCCGGTAGCCGGTCTGGGTACCCGTATGCTGCCAGCCACCAAGGCCATCCCGAAAGAGATGCTGCCGGTGGTCGACAAACCGCTGATCCAGTACGTAGTGCGCGAAGCCATCGCCGCCGGTATCAAAGAGATCGTGCTGGTCACCCACTCGAGCAAGAACTCCATCGAAAACCACTTCGACAAGAGTTTCGAGCTGGAAGCGACCCTCGAGAAGCGAGTCAAGCGTCAGCTGCTGGAAGAGGTGCAACAGATCTGCCCGAAAGACGTCACCATTATGCACGTCCGCCAAGGGGAGGCCAAAGGGCTGGGCCACGCTGTCCTCTGTGCCCGCCCGCTGATCGGTGACAACCCGTTTGCCGTGCTGCTGCCTGATGTGCTGATTGATGAAGTGGCCAGCGACCCGAAAAAAGACAACCTGGCCGAGATGGTGCATATGTTCGAAGAGAACCAGATCAGCCAGATCATGGTGGAAGCGGTTCCCGAAAGCGAAGTGGACAAGTACGGCATCGCCGACATCAAGGGCGAGGCCCTGAGCGAGGGGATGTCCCTGCCGATGCAGGCCATTGTCGAGAAGCCGCCCCGTGACGAAGCCCCCTCCAATCTGGCGGTGGTGGGTCGTTACGTCCTCTCCTCCAATATCTGGCCGCTGCTGGAGAAGACCCCGGCCGGTGCCGGTGACGAGATCCAGCTGACTGACGCCATCGCCATGCTGATGGAGCAGGAGCAGGTCAACGCCTACTTCATGAAGGGCAAGAGCCACGACTGCGGCAGCAAACTCGGCTATATGAAAGCCAATGTGGAATATGCCGTACGCCATCGTGAGCTGAACGGCGAATTCATCGGTTGGCTGAAGCAGTTCGTCAAACAGTTGTAATCGCTAAAAAATCTGTTTTTTGTAGAGGTATTCGAGGAGCATCAAATGATGCTCCTTTTTCATTTACGCAACAAAAAATCAATCAAGAGTAAATAAACTCTCAGCAAATCATAATGTTGTAATTTATTCACGCATGTTCTATAAGGGTTGAGGCGTGTTTCTCGCCCTTGCATAAAAAACTCAAAAAAATATAAGACACAGGTGGAAGTTCCAATGAATAACCCGTCAAAAGGGACCTTTTTAGGTCACCCTAAAGGGCTTTTTTTGCTCTTTAGTACCGAACTGTGGGAGAGATTCTCCTATTACGGCATGCGTGCCGTACTGGTGCTCTATCTGACCGACCTGACTGCCAACGGCGGTCTGGGCTGGAGTCAGGCAGATGCCCTCAAACTCTACGGTATCTATACCGGTCTGGTTTATATCACTCCGCTGATCGGCGGCTGGCTGGCTGACACCTTCCTGGGTCAACGTCGCGCCATCCTGATCGGTGCCGTGCTGATGGCCGCAGGTCAGTTCACTCTGGCACTGCCCCACGCCATGTTCCCGGATATGGTCAACACCATGTTCTACACGGGCCTCGCGTTGCTGATCGTGGGTAACGGCCTGTTCAAACCGAACATCTCCACCATGGTGGGTGACCTCTATGAAGAGGGCGATCACCGCCGTGATGGTGCCTTCACCATCTTCTACATGGGTATCAACCTGGGTTCCCTGCTGGCAGGTGTGATCTGTGGTGCTGCCGCCACGGCCTACGGCTGGCAAGCCGCCTTCGTCGGCGCCGGTATCGGCATGCTGCTCTCTCTGGTGATCCAGGCCACCATGGCCCAGCGTTTCCTGGGTGACATCGGTCGCGTCACTGCCGCCCAGCGCGCAGCCGCCCTGCGTACTACCGAGCAGAAAGCACCGCTGACCAAGCAGGAAGTGGATCGCATCAAGGTTATCCTGGTACTGGGTCTGTTCACTATCATCTTCTGGGCCGGTTTCGAGCAGGCCGGTGGTCTGATGAACCTCTACACCCAGGAGTATACCGACCGCATGATCGGCAGCTTCGAAGTGCCGACCGCCTGGTTCCAGTCCCTGAACCCCTTCTTCATTATCACCCTGGCGCCGGTCGTTGCGGCCATCTGGATCAAGCTCGGCAAGAAAGAGCCGAACTCTCCGGTGAAATTCGCCATGGGTCTGCTGTTCTTGGCTATCGGCTTCCTGTTCATGGTGGGTGCCGTGCTGCAGCAGGGTGGTGACAACACCGTCAAGACCTCCATGTTCTGGCTGGTTGGTGCTTACCTGTTCCACACCCTGGGCGAGCTCTGCCTCTCCCCGATCGGCCTCTCCATGGTGACCAAGCTGGCTCCGCTGCGTCTGGCTTCCCTCATGATGGGTGCCTGGATGGGCTTTATCGCCATCGCCAACTATGCTGCGGGCTTTATCGGCTCCATTGTTGGTGAAGCCGGCCCGATCGCCATCTTCGGTGGCATCGCCCTGGCTGCGGTGCTGAGCGCCCTGTTGCTGCTGACCATGGCTAATCGTCTGGTTTACTGGATGCACGGTGCCGAAGGCCCGGCCAAAGAGCCGCAAGCTCAAGAGAAGAAACTACACTCCGCCACCGTCTAAACTGTCAGGATTGTAGACAACAGACAGGGCGCCCATCGGGCGCCTTGTCTGTTTTGGTCTCTAGTCAAGCAGCCTCAGTGATGACGCACCTGCACATTGAGCGCACTACCGCTGTCGCTGCGAAACTGCAGATCGAATGGTTCATGCCAGCTGCGTTTGTGCAGAGCGTAGTGGCTGTTGCGCATCAGACCAAGCGGTAATCCACCCGAGCGCATCAACCAGTGGGGGGAAGTGAGCCCGGCATTGGCAAATACCAGCCCATCGTGCTGATCAAACAGCAGAGCAGCCATGGCAAAAGCGTGGCGCAACCCGGACTCCATCAACTGATGGTTTAGGTAGTCGAGCAACCGGTGCGGTTGGCTCAGCAAACGGCTCTCGTTCTGCTGAAACTGGCGATAGGGCACGTTCATCAGAGAGCGCACCAGCGCCCCGCAAAATGCTGCATCCGTCCCCATGATGGGCATCTCCATCACCAGCACCAGCAGCTTGTCTTCCACCTTGAAGGTATCGGGAATGAAGAGGTGCCCAAGCCCCTTGAACGTGACCTGCCAGGGGCCCCACTCCTGCAATCCCGGTGGCTTCAGCCCGGCGAGCAAACGGCTGGCAGCCCGATCATGCGCACTGAAGTAATCCATATGCGCCATCAATTCGAGCTGCTGAGCTCGTGTGGAACTCCCATTCAGGCACTGGTCGATACTGCGATCGACCAGTGCGAAGTTCTCGAGGGGCTTGAGCAGGTAGTCCCGAGCACCGGCACGCAAGGCACTGGCGACCGCCTCCATGGAGCTCTGGGCCGAAATGACGATAACCGGAATATGGGGATAGCGCGCAGAGAGACAGGCGATTACCTCGCGGCCATCCATATTGGGCATATTGAGATCGCACAGTACCACGTCGGGATGATAAATCGCTGCAGCTGACAACCCTTCAATTCCATCCTCAGCCTGAAACACCGTTGCCCCGTCCCGCGCGAGGTAACTCACTAACGAATGGCGAAAAACTGCTTCGTCTTCCACCACCAGGATCCGCAGTCCGGGTTTTGGCATGTTGACAAAAACCTTATGAGTCAATTGTTTATTTAAGTAATAAGACTAGTCTAAATCAGCAGAAATGCCGCGTGCCTTGCGTCACAAATAGCCGGATTGGCTAATCTGCATACCAAAATAGTGCAAGCTGCTGGATTATCGACATAATCCCGCTCTCCCTGCTCAACGCTCCGCGGTAGGCTCAATTTTCACCACCCGACCATGCAGGGCACTCACTTGCAGTGTGACGAATTGTGCAGGAGAGCACCATAGGGGATAATGCCCCCCACTCCAGCTCGTGAAGAAGACCATGACCCCAGCCGAATACAGTGCCCTTGCCCACCCCAGATTGTCCCATCCGGCTCGCAGCCTCTATACCCTGCAGCTGCGCCGACTGGTGCTGGAAAATCAGGCGGCCCGGCTCAACTATCCCGAGCTGGGTCGGGCACTGGCAGTGGTCGATCCGGGTGATCCCTGCGGCTTCTCGTTTCAGGTCAATGCCCGTCAGCTCACCGAGCTGTTCGATGAACTGATGGAGGCGGGCCTGCTGCAGGTCGAGGCTCAGCCCGAGAGTGAGCACTACCATCAGTGCCCGTTCCAATTGCCACTGCTGACCCAGAAATTGCGCAGCCCGCTGCCGGAGCGCCCCTTCCAGATGCATCTGCAATGGCGACCGGACGAGGAGCTGCCCGCCCTCGCCCGTCTGTGCGGGGTGATCGATGCCAGCTATAGCGAAGAAGATCTGGGGGAGTTTATCGCCTACTGGCTGGGGCGCCCCGAGGTGTTCGACTCCCAGCATCAATGGATGCTCAAGTTCATTCGCGCCCTCAAGACCCGCCGCTATACCCGTCGCAAACCGATGGAGGTGCAGGGCTACCAGCAGGTGACGCCGGCCCCGGCAGAGTCGGGCCCCAGCAAACGGGCCCAACAGATGATTGAAGAGGCCAAGCGACTGGCCCAACAGCAGACGCAAGAACCCGCAGCGCAGCAGGAGCCGGATAATGATTGATAGCGGCCCCCGCCTGCAGGCAGAATCAACCCCTTGTCTACCCATCCCTGATCGAGCAGAAGGAGCATTCCATGACTGACCCGCAAGATCCCCTGCGCCAGGAGCTGGAAGAGATCGAAGCCAAGCGCCAGAAGATCGCCAAGGCCAAGCAGGATCACCGCATTCACGACCCGGAATTGAGCCGCCATGTGGGTGGCCTGCTGGAGCGCATTCGTCGCCTGCAACAAGAGACCGGTGGCGGCCAGTATGACTACGAGACCCTGCGCAAGGAGTACGACGCCAAGGCCAACGCCGAGGTGCGCGAGCTGCAGAAGGCGGCCCGTCAGGAGCGGATCCAGAAGCTGATCGCCCAAGCCGACCTCAACCCCGACTGGGTATTTGACAAGATGGATGCCACAGATCCGGCGCTGCAATACCCCATCGAAACCGCCCGTTACTTTATCAGCGGTTTCGAGCACTGGGAGAAGAGCGGTGGCGGCTGCATGCTGATCTACGGCGACTACGGCACCGGCAAGTCGACCCTGGCGGGAGCGGTAGCGCATGAGCTGATCGCCCGTCACCAGAAATCGGTGATCTTCCAGCAGTGGGCCTCCATCGTCGATCGACTGTTCTTCAACGTCATCCCCGATCAGGACGAGCGCAACCAGTACCGCCGCGCGCTGGAAGAGGTGGACCTGCTGATCATCGATGAGGTATCAGCCAACCGCGCCAAAATGGCGGAGAGCCAGTCCAGCTTCCTCGGCCACCTGCTGCGCCGCCGTCGCAACCTGTCAAAGAGCGTCATCATCATCACCAACCACACACCACAGACCCTGCATCAGGCGATCGGTGATTTCAGCTATGAGGCGATCAAGGCGTTCAATCCGGTGGATATCCACCTGAGCGGCCCCAGCCGTCGCCCCAGCATCGGCAACTACAACGGCTGATGCTTCTCAAAGAGTGCGAGTCGCTGACGGCTCGCACCTTCTCCTCCTTGCTGACTCACAAATAGAAACAACTCTCATTTACAGCAGACGAACAAGCCACTAGGCTAGCCCCTTTTGCCAAGGGAGCTCATCTATGCCAACCACACTGATTTTCGGAGCCAGCCGCGGGCTGGGCCGCGCCTTTACTCACCACGCCCTGAGCCAGGGTCACCGGGTCGTTGCGCTGGTACGCAGCCCCGAGATGGCCACCGAACTGAGTGCGCTGGGAGTTGAGGTGATCGAAGGGGATGCGCTGGAGCCGGCTGCGGTGCAGCAGGCATGTGCCCGGGCGGGGTTAGATGCACAGGTCGTATCTACACTGGGCAGCTTCCGTCAGGCCGCGCCGGTGGACTATCAGGGCAACCGTCATGTGATCGATGCCATGGAGCAGGCAGGCCTGAAACGGCTGCTGCTGGTCACCTCCCTCGGCTGTGGCGACAGCTGGCAGTATCTGCCGGAGCGGGCACGCGCCGCCTTCGGTCACGAGGTACGTCTCAAGAGTCTGGCGGAGAGCTGGCTGCAGACCAGCGCCCTCGCATGGATCATTCTGCGCCCGGCGGGCCTTCAGGATGGCGACGCCACCGGCCGTGCCGAGCTGAGTCAGGGCAAGGAGGTACACGGACTGGTACGCCGCGCCGATGTGGCCGCCCAAGGGCTGCGTCTGCTGGCGGATGAGACTGCTGTGGGGCAGATCTACGCCATCGGGGATCCCACGCTCCAGCGTGGCTAAAGCAGCAGTAAAACCGCTTAACCCCACCACATAACAAAACGGTCAGCCCAAGGGCTGACCGTTTTCACTTTACCGCACACGCTATCTCTCGGGCGCTTGCCCTATCCCGTTTAACCGGCGGTCGTTTCACCCTGCACGACTGACGGGCGAGCAACCGGCAACGACTGCTGCCGCCAGCGCAGCAACAGGCACGCCAGCACGCCGTAGAGCAGCGCCAGTCCCCACAGCTGCCACCAGTAACGGGAAACCTGGGCGAAGTCGGCCCCCATCTGGTTAAGGCGCAGAAAACCCTCAATGGCTGGGATAGTGGGCACCCACTGAGCCAGCCAGTTGAGGGGGGCCGGGATCAGCTCCAGTGGCCAGATAAAGCCCGCCAGAAAGACCAG
Source organism: Aeromonas sp. 600948 (assembly GCF_049174875.1). Taxonomy (NCBI): domain Bacteria; kingdom Pseudomonadati; phylum Pseudomonadota; class Gammaproteobacteria; order Aeromonadales; family Aeromonadaceae; genus Aeromonas; species Aeromonas sp. 600948. Next base: position 178,313 of record NZ_JAAKTY010000005.1, on the reverse strand, counting down.
CGGCAGGGAGGAGATCAGAACCACCTGAGTAGGCAGATCACGCCGGGTAAAGAGGGCACCCAACACAATCCCGAACCAACATGTGGCCAGCAGGAACGGCAGGGCAAACAGCCAAAGCTGCACCGGATCTGCATGACGAGCGATATTGTAGTGATCGAAGCAGAAGCCGAGGAAGTAGCTCACCGGCAGCAGGAACAACCCAGCCAGCACAAGAGTTCTGGCCAGCAGCAGCGGCAACACCGGCGCGCTTTGCCAGTAACCATGCTCACCGCGACAACTGCGCTGGTTCTGGGTCGCCCCCAGGATCCCCGCCCCCATCAGCAACACCTGATGGAGGATCAGCACGAACACCGCCGGCACCACGTAGTTCACATAACCCATGGTGGGGTTGAACACCGGCACCACGTTGAGGGCCACCGCATTCCAGCCCATGGCCGCTTGTGGCAGCGCCTCGCCGTGGCTCAGCAGCCGCGCCACCTTCACCTGCGCGGCGAGAGTGCCACCGGCCTGCGCCAGTCCTTCGGCAATGGTGCCGTAGACCAGAAAGTAGGAGGCATCACCGGCATAGCTCAGGGTGACGCTCTTGCCCAGCATCAGGTCCCGATAGAAGTGGTTGGGGATGTGCAGGATCCCGCTCGCCTCCCCGGCCATCATCAGCTGGCGCGCCTCGGCCAGCGAATTGGCCCGCGCAACCAGCTTCACCTGCGGCGTGGCATCGGCCATAAACTCCAGCTGACGGGACAACTGACTGCCATCGTCGTTGACCACCACTACCGCCTCTTCCCGTGGCAGCTGATGCAGATAGGGCTGGGGATAGAGAAACGAGTAGAAGATCACCCCGCCAAACAGGGTCAGCATGATGGCTCGATCCGCCAGCAGGGTGCGTAGCTCGAGGCGCAACAGATCGACAAATCCCAGCATCACTCAGGCTCCTTTTCAGCGACTGCCACTGCGGCTGATTGACGTGCCAGCTCGGCCTGCTGCTTGTAACGGCGCACCACCAGCAGCAAGGGGAGCAGGAACAGCAGCAGAGCCCCCAGTTGCGGCAGCGCCGATGCGAGGGGCAGACCGTAGTTGCTCTGACCAATCTGCAGCTCGACATAGTGAGAGACCGGCAGCAGGCTGCGCCAGAAGCGGGCGAAATCCCCCATGGCACTCACCGGAAAGGTGACTCCCATAAAGGCAAAACCGGGCGCAGTGTAAGCCCCCGCCAGCGACAGAGCGCGGGCCGGATCCCGGATAATGCCGTAGAAAAAAGCCCCCATGGTGACGCAGGCGGCCGAGGCGAGCCCCAGCCCCACCAGCAATACCAACCAGCTACCGTGCATGGGATAGGAGAAGCCCTTGAACAGCAGCAGCGTCCAGACAATCCCCCACCCCCAGCCAATCAGCACGTGGGGCAGCAGGGTGCGCCAGAGGCCGAACCAGACACCGCACGTGGTCCAGTCCAGCCCCAGCCGATCGGTACGGGCCAGCGCATTGAGGCCGAACAGCACCACCAGGATCTGCCACACCGCGGGCAGAATGGCACTCAACAGAAATTGGGCGTAGCTGGAGTTGAGGTTATAGAGCGCAGTCACCTGACTGCTGATGGGCACCGACTGCCCGAGAGCGCCGGGCAGCGCCTTGCCATCGGCCATCGCCTCCAGCACGCCGACCTGACCGTTAAGGGTGCCTACCACCTGCGCCAGCGCCGAGTTGACCAGCTTGGCGATGAGGATAAACTGGCCGTTGTTGAACACCGTCACCTGCGGCTGGGTGCCCTGACGGGCATCCCGCTCCAGATGGTTGGGGATCACCACCAGCGCATAGATATCGCCACCGCGCAGGGCTCGGGCACCGGCATCGATGGAGTCAAACTGTTGCGCCACCTTGAGCCCGGCCGAGCCATCCAGCGAGAAAGCGAGCTGGCGCGAGAGCACGCTGTGGTCGAGATCCACCAGCCCTACCTTGAGGTCGCGGGCCAGCCCTGCCGAGAAGATCCAGCAGAGGATCCCCATCAGCAGCAGCGGCACCCAGCTCATCAGGGCACGACTGAAGGGATCCTGCCACAGCAGCCGAAATTCACGTCCCATCAGAGTTCAACCAGCACACTCATGCCAACCCGCAACCCCTCAACCGGTTGCAGCGGGCGAGCCTCCACCTGGAAGCTCTTCATGTCGAAGCCCTGACGGGTATCGGTGGCACGCCAGGTGGCGAAATCCCCCATCACGGCCACATGGGTCACCTTGAAGCGCACGGTCTGATCGCCAAGGCCCGGGATGCGGGCATCAAACTCGGTACCGACCGGGAAGCGGGGCAGCAGATCCTCGCGAACGTGGAACTGGGCCCAGGCATCGCTCATGTCGAGCAGGGTCACCACCGGGAAGCCTTGTGGCGCCAGCTCGCCGCTATGCAGCAGTACCTGACTCACTTCACCATTGTGGGGGCTGGTGATGCGGGTGTCGGCCAGATAGGCCTCAACCTCGGCAACAGAACCCGCCGCCATCTTGGCCTTCTCGCGAGCGGCGATCTTGGTCTCTTCCCGCGCCCCTTCCAACGCCATCTGGTACTGTTGCCACGCCATCCCTTCGCTGTAGCGTGCAGCTTGCCACGCGGTCCAGGCCTCATCGCGTTTTTGCAGCGGCATTACGCCGTCGCGATGCAGACTGGCCACCCGCTCATAGGTCTTGCCACGCAGCTGGGCGGCAGCCTTGGCTTTTTGCCACTGATCCTTGGCGGCAGCGATCTGTTGGGCTCTGGCCCCTTTCTCCGCCTCTTGCGCCAGCGCACCCGCAGCGGCCTCACCGGCCTTGGCCTGGCTCAACTTGGCTTCAATCTCGGGGCTCGCCAGGGTAAAGACCAGTTGATCCTTGGTCAGCTGATCGCCTTTTTTCACCAGCACCTCGTCGATGCGACCCGGTACCTTGGAGGAGACCGAGTACTGCTGCGCTTCAATCTGCCCTTGCAGATGCACCGGCTCCGGTTGATAGGCCAGCCAGAAGCGCCAGCCGAGCCACACCACCAGGATCACCAGCGCCAATGGCAACAACAGCGGTTTACCCTGGCTCATCTTCTTTTTGATGGGGGGATGGCTCATCACTTCACCTCGACAAACGGGCGACCCTTGACGGTCGGAAAAGACATGAAAAAAGGAACAGACAGGACCGGGATCATGAGTTCACCTCGATCACCTGACCATGCTGATATTGATTGAAACTGTTCATCTGGCCGGAGAGCGCCAGCAGACGGGCCAGCGACACCACATATTGATAGGCCGCCGCTGCGCGCTGGGTCTTCACCCCCGCCAGCTGGTTTTGGGCATCCACCACATCAAGGGAGGTAGAAAGTCCTTGCCCGAAGGCCTTGTCCCGCAGTAGCACGTTCTCCTCTGCCAACGCCTGAGTGGAAGAGAGGGATTGATACTCCTCCAGCCCCTGCGCCGCTTCGCGCCAGGTCTTCTCTACCAGCAACTCCAGATCCTGACGGGTCTTGGCCTGCAGCAGATTGACTTGCAGCTCGGCACTCTTGGCTGCCTGCACCGTCTCGGAGCGGCCATCGCGGCTCACCAACGGCATGCTGACACCCACCCCCACCAGCCAGTCCGGCGCGGTCTTGGAAGCTATCGAATCATCTTCATAGAGGTTGTAGTTACCGAACAGGAACACCTCGGGGGCATATTTGCCCTGCTCGACCCGGATCATCCCCTTGGCCTGCTCCTTCTTGGCACTGAGCAACTTGAGACCGGGGTGCACCTCCAGGGTCTGGCTCACCAACCCCTCGAGGCGCGGCAGATCCTTGTTGACGAACAGGCCGCTGCCCGGCTGGGCATTTGGCAACTTCAGCATGCGGCCGAGGGCCAGCTCGGCGATCTCGAGGCTGCGACGCGCCTTCTGGGTATCGATGCGCGCTCTGTCATAGGCCGACTGGGCGGAGAGGCGCTCCACCCTGGCGATCTGGCCCTGCGCTTCGAGCTTCTTGGCGTGATCCAGATGGTGGGCCAGCCCCTCTTCGATCTCCTGTTTGGTCTGCACCACCTGAGCAGCCAGCACCACGCCGAAATAGGTCTGGGAGAGGCTCTCGAAGGTGGATTGCTGCTTGAGCACCAGCAGCTGCTGCGCCTCGCTCACCTGCGCTTGGCGGATCTCCTGCGCCGCATCGATGCGACCACCGGCAAACAGCGGCCAGAGCATCTTGACCGAGCTGGTCACCACATTCTGTTTGGTCAGGGGGGTGACAAATGCGTTGGCCCCGACCCCGAACAGGCTGCCGAGTGCCAGGATCAGATCTTTCTGCTTGGCCAGCGGATTGAGATCGAGGGCATCAAGTTCAATCGGCTGATCAAGATGGGTATAGCTGGCCCCCAGATCCACCTTGGGCAGATACATGTCCTTGGCCGCCTCGCGCAACTGCTTGGCCCGATCGACCCCGGCCTGCTCGGCAGCCAGCCCTTCATCCTGCTGGATGACCCGGGTCCAGGCTTCGCCGAAACTGATGGTTTGCGCCTGCGCCGACCCCAGCACGGCCCCCAGCAGACACGGCCAGAGTGATTTAATGAACCTTGACGTCATAGATCCCCAATCCGCTTTTGTTGCATAAATGTTTGGAGCATTTGCTCGACTTAAGCCCGCCATCATAACGCAAAGCGGGCCTGCAAGTGGACTGACAATTATGCAGGCGTCCGACCCGAATGGTACAGCGATCAGTCTCCGGCAATCTGGCCGTTTTTCAATAACTCCAGAATTTGCAAGCCTTGGCGCGACGTTTTTTTCAGAAAAAAATGGCTGACGCTCAAATACTAACCTTTTCTCCTGCCTAAAAAATGCGTAATATACGCCGCCCTAAGCCGATGGTAACCGTGGAATGCAGATAGGTCCCCACACGCTTGAAACTCCCTTGATTGTGGCTCCCATGGCCGGTGTAACTGACCGACCATTCCGTGAACTTTGTTTGCGATTGGGGGCTGGCATGGCCGTTTCCGAGATGCTGCTGGCCAACCCGGATGTCTGGGATACCCAGAAAACCCGGATGAGGATGGATCACTCTGCAGAAGGCGGATTGCGTTCGGTCCAGATTGCCGGAGCCGACCCCGAGATGATGGCGTTTGCTGCCCGCTACAACGTGGAGCAGGGCGCACAGATCGTCGACATCAACATGGGATGTCCGGCAAAAAAAGTGAATAAGAAGTTGGCAGGTTCTGCCCTGCTGCGTGCCCCCGATCAGGTCAAAGCAATTTGCCGGGCCGTGGTGGATGCAGTGGAGGTGCCTGTCACCTTGAAGATCCGCACAGGATGGGATCCGGATAACCGCAATGGCGTGGAGATCGCCCGAATCGCCGAAGATTGCGGTATCGCGGCCCTTGCCGTGCATGGTCGTACCCGTGCCTGCCTCTACAAGGGCGAAGCGGAGTACGACACGATCAGGGCGATTAAGCAGGCCGTATCGATTCCTGTTGTCGCCAATGGTGACATCAACAGCCCGGAGAAAGCCCGGTATGTCCTCGACTATACCGGTGTCGACGCCGTGATGATCGGCCGAGCTGCGCAAGGACGACCCTGGATTTTCCGGGAAATCCGTCATTTTCTTGAGACGGGCACCAAGCTGCCGCCTCCCGATAGGGAAGAGGTTCGCACCCTGATGAACGAGCATGTAACCAACCTGCACCGGTTTTATGGTGCATATCTGGGAGCGCGCATAGCCCGTAAACACGTGGGCTGGTATCTGGATGAAGAAGAGACGGGCCGAGAATTCCGTAAGCACTTCAATGCCCTGGATTGCGCAGACGCGCAACTTGAGGCACTCGAAGCGTATTTCGATGGATTAGGTTAACAAGATAACTAAAGAGCCGACCGAATATGTTCGAACAAACCCTGACTTCTGATGCATTGGTAACAACTACTCACAATCACGCTGCCGAGCCGACCCAGCGCCCCCTGCGTGACTCTGTGCAACAGGCCCTGCGTAACTACCTGGCCCAGTTGAACGGTCAGGAAGTGATTGATCTGTACGATATGGTTCTCTCCGAAGTCGAAGCGCCGATGCTGGACGTGATCATGCAGTACACCCGTGGTAACCAGACTCGCGCTGCCGTGATGATGGGTATCAACCGTGGCACCCTGCGCAAGAAGCTCAAGCGTTACGGCATGAACTGATTGCTGGCCGCGAGCCGCGACGGCGGTTCAAGGCAGATGCGAAAGGCGCCAGGTAGCAATACCTGGCGCCTTTCCTTTATGCTCTCCCCTCCATTTCACCATGACGACCCCGATGAACCGCACTCCCCTGCTGCTGATGGTACTGGTCACCCTGCTGGCCGCTGCCGGCTGGCTCTTCTCGAAAGAGGCGATCCGCGAACTGCCCCCTGCCGCCTTTATCGGCAGCCGCTTTCTGCTGGCAGCCCTGCTTTTGCTCCCCTTGGCCTGGTTGCGCGAGCTACCACCAACCCGAGCCCAACTGGTGCGCGCAGCCGGTTGCGGCACATTGCTCGGTGCCAGCCTGCTACTGTGGGTCACCGCCATCAGCCAGAGCGATGCGCTCGGCAGCGGCGCCTTTATCATGAGCGTCGCTACCCTGATGGCCCCGCTGGCCGCATGGGGAGCCTTTCGGGCCAAGCCCGGCCGCCACTACTGGCTCACACTGCCCATCGCCATCGCCGGTTTGCTGCTGCTCTCCAGCAGTACCCACTGGGGCGTGTCGCTCTCGCTGCTCTGGTTTCTGGCGGCGGCCACCACTCTCGGCATCCAGCTTGCCGTCCATCGCCACTTCGCCCAATCCATTGCCCCTACCTGGCTCACCTGTATCCAGCTGGCGATGACCGGCCTGCTCGGCACCCTGCTCTCCCTGCTGACCGAGCAGTGGCCAGAGGCTGGAGTCAGCCACGGCATCTGGGGCTGGTTTGCAGCGAGCGTCTTGATCGCCACCACATTGCGCTACTGGCTGCTCACCCACGCATTGAGCAAGATGACTACCGCCCACGCCGCCCTGATGATGCTGCTGGAACCGGTCTGGACTCTGCTCCTGAGCACCCTCTTCTATAGCGAACCCCTCGGCGGCGCCAAACTGGCCGGAGCCGGACTGGTGCTCGGCGCCCTGGTGCTCTACCAACTGCCCCTGCTGCTGCGCAGTGCCCGCCTCAAAACGCCCGTCTGATACGCGTCACCGCCCTGCAGGGCGGTGTCACCATTTCCCTCCTGTTTGCTTATCTTGTCCTGCCAATGCTGACGCTCTGTTAACGACATTTAACCCTTGGTATCCAGAGGGTTAAAGGGCATACCCCATGAAAAAATGCCATATGGCCAGCTTGATAAAGGTCACATTCCTCCCCCGCGACCCTCCCTATCATGCCCCCATCATCGGTCTGGACAATCCTGACGATGGCCACACATGGGAATAACAAGAGAAAAGACTATGCAGCAAACCAGCCCCCTCAAGACGGTCACGGTCAGCATATTGGCAACCGCCATGCTGATCTTTGTGGCCCAGTACCTGATAGGTAAACAGGAGATCAAGATCGGCATTGCCATCATCCCGATCCTGCCGATGCTCTTTGCCGTCATCATCGGCATGATTGTCTCCGCCAAACCGGTCAAGGATCGCATCCCCGGCTGGAAACAGCTCTTCACCGAAAAAGAAGAGGGCTTCTGCGGCAAGATGGTGGGCTTCAGCCTGCTGATCCTGGGCACCCAGTATGCGGGGATGATCATCCCCAACCTGAAGATGATCCTGAGCGTCGGCGTGCCGCTGTTCCTGCAGGAGATTGGCAACCTGCTGCCGATCCTGATCGCCATCCCGCTGGCGGTGAAGTTCGGCTTTGGCCGCCGCGCCATCGGGGCCTGCTCCTCCATCAGCCGTGAGCCGTCCGTTGCGGTGATTCAGGGCAAGTTCGGCACCGGCTCTCAGGAGTACATCGGCGTGCTGGCCATCTACCTGTGCGGCTCCGTTATCGGCACCCTCTGGTTCAGCGTACTGGGCAGCATCGCCCCGCTCACCGGTCTGCACCCGCTGGCACTGGCTGCCGGCTCTGGTGTGGGCTCAGGCTCCATGCTGAGCGCCGCCTCAGGCGCCCTGATCAACGGTCTCGACGAAGCACTGGCTCAGCAGGTGCTGAGCATCGCGGCAGCCTCGAACCTGCTCTCATCTGCCCTCGGCGCTCTCTCCCTCACCTATCTGGGTCTGCCGCTCGCTGAAAAAATCTATGCCCTGACTGCCAAAGGAGAGAAAGCATGAAAAGCATCGTAATGGATATGCGGTTCGTCTTTCTGGCGATCCTGCTGGCCATGTTTACCCAGACCCTGACCACCGGCACTCCGCTCTGGCTGATGGGTGACAGCTTTATCGCCATGTCACTGGTGGTGTTCGCCTCGCTGATTGCCAAGCGCTACCTGCCCTCCTCCCTGCCGGCATTTGCCTATGCCACCATCATCGGCATTCTGATCTGCCTGCCGGAGACCCCGGTGCGCGGTCTCTTTATCGACGCCGTTGCCAAGATCTCCTTCCTCTCCTGCTGCGTACCGCTGCTGGCCTTCGCCGGTCTCTCGGTGGGCGGTCAGCTGGAAGAGCTGAAGAAGATGTCCTGGAAAGTGATCCTGATCTTCATGATCGTCTCCACCTGCTGCTTCTTCGGCGCCTCGCTGGTGGCCCAACTCGGCTTCTCCATTCAAGGGATCATCTGATGAACAACATCCACATTGAACCGGCCCTGCTGGCCCTGCGCGACTTCAGTCAGGAAGTGCGCCACCATCTGCACACCATTCCGGAAGCCTCCGGCGTCGAGTTCAAGACCTCGGCCTACTGCCGCGAGCTGATGGCAGGCTTTGGCTACCGTCTCACCGACTACCCGGGCTTCACCGGTTTCCACGGCGATCTGGTGGTTGACCCTGTGCTGCCGACCATCGCCTTCCGTGCCGACATGGATGGCCTCGAGATGCATGACATGAGCGACGTTGCGTTCAAGTCAACCCACGAGGGAATGGCTCACAACTGTGGTCACGACTCCCATATGGCGATCGCCCTGACCGCAGCCAAGTTTCTGGCCGCCAACAGATCGCGCCTGCAGTACAACGTCCGCTTTATCTTCCAGATGGCGGAAGAGGACATGCGGGTGCCGGGCGCCGAGAAGATGGTGGAACTGGGCTGCATGAAGGGGGTGGACGAGGTCTATGCCCTCCATAACGACGGCGCCATGGAGACCGGCACCATCAAGTTCAACCACGGTGTCATGTCCTCCTGGGGCTCAGCCTGGACGCTGGATGTGCACGGTATCTCCGCCCACGGATCCACCCCCCACAAGGGGCTGGATGCCATCCGCGAAGCGGTGCGGATCATCGAGGATATGGACTACATCGTCGCCAAGCGCACCAGCCCGTTCAGCCCGGCGGTATTTGGCTGCGGCATGATCAACGGCGGCACCATCCCCAACGCCATCGCCGACCATGTGCAGGCGCGCGGCACCATCCGTGCCATGGATGCCGAGACCGACCAGATCCTGAAGAACAGCTTCAAGGAGATCGTGGCCCAGAGCGAACTTCGCGGCTTCAAGACCAAAATGGTCTATGCCGGGTATCCGGCGGTCGAGAACCACGCCGATGCCTGCGCCCGTCTGCTGCAAGCGGCCGCCGACGTATTGCCCTCCGAGGGGATCAACGCTCAGGGTCAGCCGATGACCGGCAGCGAGGATTTCAGCTACATGGTCAACGCCTGCCGTAGCCGCAAGGGGGCCATGTTCTTCCTCGGCAGCGGCTGTCAGGCCAAGGGGATCTGCAACTACCTGCATGCAAACCCCTACTACCTCGATGACGACTGCCTGCTGGTCGGAGCCCAGATCTTTATCAATCTGGCGACCCGCAGCGCTTAATCCCGCATACCGATAAAACCAGAAGAGAGGCCAAGGCCTCTCTTTTTTTGTCTCTGTATTTTTGCTCTGTGTACGACAAACAACCCGCGGCTAGAGCCACGGCAACTCCACCATATTGGCGGCGGGAGGCTGGTTGATTAGGTGCAGTTGCACCGTTTCCCGGCTGATATGGGGGGCGTAGAGGTGGATAAAGTCGTACATATAGTCGCGCAGGTGGGCATGCTTGCGCAGGCAGATATGGGTAGCGCTCGAGGCGATCAGGTGGTCGATGTTGAGGCTCACCAGATCCTCCCGATCCCCCTCGTCGAAGGCCACGCTGGCAATCACCCCGACCCCCATCCCGAGCCGGACGTAGTGCTTGATCACATCGGTATCGGTGGCGGTCAGCACGGTTTTCGGCGAGAGGCCGTGGCGGCTGAAGGCCTTGTCCATCTTGGAGCGGCCGGTAAAGCCGAATACATAGGTGATGAGGGGATAGCGGGCCAGATCGGCCATCGAGAGCGGCTGACAGTCGATCAGCGGATGACCGTGGGGCACCACCACGCTGCGTCCCCAGCGATAGCAGGGGACGGCGGCCAGCTCGTCGAACAGGTACATGGACTCGGTGGCGATCGCCATATCCACATCGCCGCTTTGCACCATCTGGGCCAGTTGGGCAGGCGCCCCCTGATGGAGCTGGATCGCCACGTCAGGGTAGCGACGGCTGAACTCGGTGATCACCGCTGGCAGCTTGTAGCGCGCCTGGGTGTGGGTGGTGGCGATACGCAGCACCCCGCTGGTAGCCAGTTGCTCCCCCAGCGACAGCTGGTTGATCTGATCCACCTGCGCCACCACCCCCTTGGCCAGCTCCATCACCTTCTCGCCTGCGCTGGTCAAGCCGACCAGATTCTTCCCCTTGCGGGTAAAGAGGGCGAGCCCCAGCTCATCTTCCAGCATCTTCATCTGCTTGCTGAGGGTGGGCTGGGAGGTGTAGAGCTTCTCCGCCGTCGCCGAGATGTTGAAGTTGTTCTTCACGATCTCGGTAAAGTTCTTGAGCCGGGCGATGTTCATCTGGGCAAGGGATCTCGCTGCTGCGGCCAGCAATGCTGGCGTTTATAAGAGAGCGCGGGAGAGACCCGCAGCTAACAGCCGACCATACCACAGCGCTGCACGATAATCTGCCTCAGGTCAGAAAGCGGCGAGCTAGTCGCTGGCGAGCTTGATCCCGAGCCCGACAAACAGGGTGCCGATGCCCCGGTTGAGCCAGCGACCGAGACGCTGCGACAACCGTACCTTGTGGCTGGCATAGACGGTGGTAAAGACCAGCAGGTGACACCAGATGATGCCGCCCAGATTGAAGATGCAGCCAAGCAGAATAAAGGCGAGCGCCTTGTCGGGGGCATCCGGTGCGATGAACTGGGGTACGAAGGCGAGGAAAAAGAGCGCCACCTTGGGGTTGAGCACATTGGTCAGCACACCCTGCCGGTAAATCTGGCCATAGGAGAGGGCGGGCAGGGTGGCCCCTCTCTCCATGGAACCCGTCGTTTGCTGGCGCAGCAGGGAGACCCCCAGATAGATCAGGTAGATGGCGCCAGCCAGCTTGATAAGGGCAAACAGCTCGGCCGAGGCACTGAGCAGGGCCGACAGACCGAGGGCCGCCGCCAACACATGCACCATGACACCGGTGCCGATGCCAAGGGTCGCGACCGAACCGGCACGCCACCCTTGCGAACCGCTGCGCAGCATAACCAGCAGGGAGTCGGGCCCCGGCATGATATTGAGCAGCAGCCCCGAGACCATAAACAGTGCAAGATCATGAATACCGAACATCACCCCTCCCCTCGTAAAGAAAAACCAAACAAAAAGGGCTCCGCAGAGCCCTCTTTCCTTTCACTCTGCGGCAGCTGACGCATCATCAGCTGCCCCGCCAGCCATCAGGGCCGCAGCGCCTTGTCCGCCCGGGAGATACCGCAGACGCCGGAGCGCACCACTTCGATGATCTCGTTGGTCTGGGCGGCAGTCTTGATAAAGGCATCCAGCTTCTCGCTGGTGCCCACCAGCTGTACCGTGTACTGCTCGGGGGTGACGTCGACGATCTGGCCACGGAAGATATCCGCCAGCCGTTTCAGCTCGTCACGGGCTCCACCGGCGGCGCGCGCCTTGACCAGCGCAATCTCCCGCTCGATATGCTCCCCTTCGCTCAAGTCGCACACCTTGAGCACATCCACCAGCTTGTGCAGTTGCTTCTGGATCTGTTCCAGTACCCGCTCGTCACCCATGGTGACTATGGTCATGCGTGACAGGGTGGGATCCTCAGTGGGCGCCACCGTCAGGGTCTCGATGTTGTAGCCGCGCTGGGAGAAGAGGCCCACCACCCGGCTCAGGGCGCCAGATTCGTTCTCCAGCAGAACGGAAATTATATGTCTCATCAGGTTCTCTCCGTCTTGCTCAGCCACATCTCGTCCATGGCACCAAACTTGATCTGCATCGGATAGACGTGCTCATCCGGGTCGACCGAGATATCCATGAACACCAGCCGATCCTTCATGGCGAAGGCTTTCTCCATGGCGCTCTCCAGCTCGGCCGGATCGCTCACCGCGATACCGACGTGGCCGTAGGCTTCCGCCAGTTTGACGAAGTCTGGCAGGGACTCCATGTAGGAGTGGCTGTGACGACCGCCGTAGAACATCTTCTGCCACTGCTTGACCATGCCCAGCGCACGGTTGTTGATGGAGATGATCTTGATGGGCACTCCGTACTGCATGCAGGTGGAGAGCTCCTGAATGTTCATCTGCACCGAGCCATCGCCGGTGACGCAGCAGACCACCGAATCAGGGTTGGCAAACTGGGCCCCCATGGCGGCCGGAATGCCGAAGCCCATAGTGCCGAGGCCCCCTGAGTTGATCCACTGGCGCGGTTTGGCAAACGGGTAGTAGAGGGCAGCAAACATCTGGTGCTGGCCCACGTCGGAGGCAACGAACGCCTGACCCTGAGTCACTTTGTAGAGGGTCTCGATCACCTGTTGCGGCTTGATCTGGGTGGACGATTTTTCGTAGGCTAGACAGTGACGGGAGCGCCACTGATTGATCTGGTTCCACCAGTCCGCCAGCGCCTCCTTGTCGTTATCGAAGCCACACTCGCGGATCACTTCCAGCATCTGCTCCAGCACGGTTTCCACCGAGCCGACGATAGGCACATGGGCCTGCACCGTCTTGGAGATGGAGGTGGGGTCGATATCGATATGGACCACGGTCGCATTGGGGCAGAACTTGGCCACGTTGTTGGTGACGCGGTCATCGAAGCGGGCACCCACGGCAAAGATGAGATCCGCGTTGTGCATGGTCTTGTTGGCTTCGAAGGTGCCGTGCATCCCCAGCATGCCGATAAATTGCGGATGGACACCGGAGAAAGCCCCCAGCCCCATCAGGGTGGTGGTCACCGGCAGGTTCAGCAGCTCCGCCAGCTTGGTCACCAGATGGTCCGCATTGGCGTTGATAGCGCCGCCGCCCACGTACATCACCGGGCGCTGGGCTTCTACCAGCAGCTTGGCAGCCCGCTTGATCTGGCCCTTGTGACCGGATTTGGTCGGGTTGTAGGAGCGCAGGGAGACCGTCTCGGGATACTGGTAGGGGAATTTTTCTTTCGGGTTCTGCACATCTTTGGGCAGATCCACCACCACCGGCCCCGGGCGGCCGCTGGCTGCAATGTAGTAGGCCTTCTTGATGGCCTCAGGGATATCGCTCGCCTTCTTGCACAGGAAGCTGTGCTTCACCACCGGGCGGGAGATACCGATCATGTCGGTCTCCTGGAACGCATCCTCACCGATCATGCTGGTCGGCACCTGGCCGGAGAGGATCACCAGCGGAATGGAATCCATATAGGCGGTGGCAATACCGGTAATGCAGTTGGTCGCTCCCGGGCCTGACGTTACCAGCACTGTCCCCACCTTGCCGGTGGAACGGGCGTAACCGTCAGCCATGTGAACCGCGGCTTGCTCGTGCCGCACCAAGACATGCTCCATCTTGCCGTTTTCGAAGAGAGCGTCATAGATGTCGAGCACTGAGCCACCAGGGTAGCCGAAGACGTGCTCAACTCCCTGATCTTCCAGCGCTCTAACCACCATCTGGGCGCCTGATAACATCTCCATGATAAAGCCCTCCAGGCTTTGCTCCGTTTAGCGAATCCCGCCGACGATGCCGTGCTTCCCGGCACAGCCCGATCCGTTTCTTGTTGTTATCTGAATGCAGATCGGTCCAATTCAGCCCCGTCGACAGTAGAAAAAAAGGATTTTTCCGTCATTCACCCGAAAATAGGGTGAAAAACCAACTTAACCCGCTTCATAACGCTTGTCCACGGCTTTATCTGACCAGAACAGTCATACATTTCAACCGGCTATTAACATTCAATGACTTGCCGCAGCGACCATGAGACAAAAGGGAAGGAAGTCGGGGAATGGCCAGCGGATCATTCCGCTGAGGGGAAAAACATGTCTAGTCCTGAAATAGGTTTACACATTTTCAACTAGCATTTTTCTACTCAAAACCCTCTATGTACCGCATCGGGGGTTCTGTATTTCAACGCATGATGCGGCCGCTCCGCGTTGTAAATATCCACTGCCTCACGCACCATCTCCCGCGCTTGCGCCAAATCCTGCGGGCTTTGCAACAATAACTCTCCTTTCAAAATCCCGTTCACCCGCTCCGCCAACGCATTCTGGTAACAGTCATACCCATCCGTCATCGAGCATTTCACCCCGTACCGTTCATGTAATGACTGATACAGCCCCGAGCAATACTGCACGCCGCGGTCCGAGTGATGGATGAGTTCACCGCTGCCACGCCGTTGCTTCAGCGCTTTCTTGAACGCCATCGCCACCGACTCGGCGTGCATCCCTTCGTGCACGTGATGGCCCACTATCTTGCGTGAGTACGCATCCGTCACCAGGCTCAGGTACAGCGGCCCGCTCCTGGCTGGCAGATAGGTGATATCAGCGACCCAGACCTGCTCCGGGGCCACCGGCGTGACCTGCTCTGGCCCCGCCTTGAGCAAGTTGGGATGACGGTAGAAACGGTGAAAACTGTGGGTGGTCGTGTGATACGCCCGTCTGGGTGGCACCAGCAGGCGGTGCCCGGCCAATATCCGAAACAGCCTGTCCCGCCCGACCTTGAGCCCGCCATCATCCTGACCCTGCAGCAGATAATGCAGCTGCGGGTGCCCACCCGAGGTTGTCGCAGTCGAACCTGACGCACGAAGCGCACCACCTGCAATCCCTGTGCATGGCGCTCGTCGGCGACCCAATTGCGCTTGTAGTAAGCCTGCCGGCTTATCCCCAGAAACAGGCAAGCCCTGACAATGCTCAGCCTTTCGACTTGCCGCTGCGAGAGGACTTGCCGGGTCGCTTTTTTACGATAGAGACGCCGTAGTCATTCTTCAGTACATCGACAACGGCCTCAAAGAACTGGGCCTTCTGACTCATCAGCGCCAGCTGTTGCTCAAGTTCCTTGATACGCTGTTCTGACGTCTGGTTGTCGGGGTCAGGCATGGTGATGCTCCTGCCGGCACGTACAGAAGCCCCCTGGCTCCAATCTTGCCGACCATGTTTACGCAACCATACCAGAACGGTGGAGCGGCCCTGAATGCCATAACGCACCTGAGCCTGTTTGTAGGTGAGCTCGCCTTTTTCAATCTGCTCGACCAGTGCCAGTTTAAAAGTCAGCGAGTAATCGCGCTGTGTCCGTTTCACACCTTGTCCCATCGGGCTCTCCATTTATTGGGGGGAAAGGTGTAAACCATATTCAGGACGGGACAAGAGAAATAAAAAAGCCGCTCACTCGAGCGGCTTTTTGCTGGCACTTGGGTTGGAACGAACCCGCCTTCAGGCCGTGGTGGTACTGGTACCGAAGTAGTCGGCCAGGAAGTCATCGAATGACAGGCTGTCGCTGCGCTCGCGCTCCCGTTGTTTGGCCAGGGAATCCTTCGCCTCACCGGCAAAGTAGGCCTCATCCCAGTATTGCAGCTCCCCTGCCAGCAGCTCCTCGCGATAGCGGGTCGCCAGCTTGTCGCCGTAACAGCCGTTATCCTTGCCACTCTCCAGCAGCTCCTTGAGCATGCGGGCGGAGTAGGTCAAATCCGGATTGAGCAGCTTCTCACGGTGCATTGCCAGCGTTTTGCGATAGTGGTTACGGCCGCAGCAGCGATCCAGCAATTCGGCCACCTGAGCCAGCTCGTCGAACAGCTTGAGGCCGTACTCTTTGAGGCCAATGGCATGACCCTGCTCGTCCTCCAGCTCGAGGCCGGGACGACGTCCCTCCAGCACCACCTTGTTCTGGTTGCGGCGGTTGCGGGCAATCTCCTCGTCACTCAGCACCGGAGAGGGGCGCAACAAGCACCAGACCAGGAACAGATCGAAGAAGCGGATCTGGTCGGCATCGATACCGAGCGGGGTGAAGGGGTTGACGTCCACGGTGCGCAGCTCGATGTATTCGATGCCGCGCTGATCCAGCGCATCCGAGGGCTTCTCGCCGCTGCGCGGGGTGCGCTTGGGACGGATTGGAGCGTAGAGCTCGTTCTCCAGCTGCAACACGTTGTCATTGAGCTGACGATACTCCCCATCCACCTTGACCCCGATCTTGGCAAAGTCGGGATTGTGGGTGTTGATGGCGCGGCGCAGGCTGCTGACATAGGCTGGCAGGCTGTCGTGGCTGATCTTGAGCCCAGCCTGGGCGCTGTTGGTGTAACCGAGATCGGAGAGACGCAGCGCGGTGGCGTAAGGCAGATAGAGGGTGCCCTTGCCGGTCTTCTCGAACGGCAGGTTGCTCTTGCGCCCTTTGAGGAAGGATTCGCAGATGGCCGGGGAGGCGCCGAACAGATAGGGCACCAGCCAGCCGAAGCGGTAGACGTTGCGAATAAGCCCCATGTACTTGTCGGAGATAAAGCGCTGGCTGCAGCACCCTTCGCACACCAGATCCTGCCACTCGCTCCAGAAGCTGTCGGGCATGGAGAAGTTGAAGTGCACCCCGGCGATCACCTGCATCAGGCTGCCGTAGCGGTTCTTCAATCCCTGACGGTAGAGGGTCTTCATCTTGCCGATATTGGAGCTGCCGTACTGGGCCAGCCGGATGCTCTCTTCCCCACCGACGAAGCATGGCATGGAGAGCGGCCAAATCCGCTCGTCACCCAGATGCTGAATCACATGGTGATGGATGTCGCCGAGCTGCTCCATCAGGCTGTCGATGGAGTCGGTGGCCGGGGTGATGAACTCCAGCAGGCTCTCCGAGTAGTCGGTGGTGATATTGGGATGGGTCAGGGCCGAGCCCAGCGCCCGTGGATGGTCACTCTGGGCGAGTCGGCCATCCGGCGTGATGCGCAGGCATTCACGTTCGATCCCGCGCCGGATCCCCTTGAGCGCGGTGAGGCGCTCCGGTGATCCCAACGCATTCAGCAACTCGGTGAGCGACAAGCTTGTTGTAGTCATATTCACGGCTCATGTGAGGCCGCCCCATCCGGGGCGGCTCTTGATTTTTATAAAGCGTCAGTTACGGCAACTGCAGCGGATAGATGGGAAGATGAAGCTCCTTCAGGGGTTTTTCAAGCTTTTGCTTGTCTCCCACCACCACGATCACCATGTCGGCCGGATTGAGCCAACGGGCGGCACTGGCCTTGAGCGCCTCGGGCGACACCGTTTTGATCAGGTTGTTCTGGGCCTGCACATAGTCCGGTTTCAGGTCATACATCACCATCTGCAGCAGGAAGCCCGCCTTCTGGCCCAAGGTCTCGTAAGAGAGGGCATCCTGCTGGGAAACCGCGCTGCGCATATAGGCCAGCTCGACCGGGGTCGGGCCGCTCTTGCGGTAGTTGTCCATCTCCTTGAGGAACTGGCGGATGGCATCCACAGTCGCATCGGCCCGCACATTGGCGCCTGTGGCGAAGGTGCCCACCTCGCGGTTGGCGGAGAAACCCGAGCTGGCACCATAGGTGTAACCCTTGTCTTCCCGCAGGTTGAGGTTGATGCGGCTGTTGAAGTTGCCACCCAGGTTGAAGTTCATCAGCCCGGCGGTGAAGTAATCCCCCGTGGTATCGAACGGCATGGCGCGACGGCCGATGCGGATCACCGACTGGGGCGCCCCCGGCTTGTCGACCAGATAGATGCCCGGCTTGGCCTGCTCACCCTTGAGCTTGAGATCCCCCAGAGTCGGCGTGGCCCCCTTCCACTCGGTCAGAAAGCCAAGTTGCTCCTCGATCTGCTTCTGGCCCACATCACCGACCACCACCACTTTGGCATTGGTGGAGTTGTAGTAGGCCTGATAGAAGTGCTTCACGTCCGCCAGGGTCAGCTTGGCCACATCAGCCGCTACCCCGTCGGTAGGTTGACCGAGGCGGTTCTGCTTGCCGTAGACCAGCTCGCGGAACGCCTGCCCGGCCAGCCACTCGGGCTGCTGCTGGGCCTGTTGCATTCCTTGCAGCAGCTGCGCCTTGACCCGCTCGAAGTCCGCCTCCCGCATGCCCGGGCGCTCCAGCACCTCGCGCACCAGCGCCAGGGTCTGGGGCAACTTGTCCGCCAGCGAGCTGACGGTGATGAGGTTGTTGTACTGGGCGCTGGAGACATCAATGCTTGAGCCCAGCTTTTGCAGCTCGTCGCTGAGCTGAGCCTCGGTCAGGCGCACCGTGCCCTGCCCCATCATGGCGGCGGTCAGATTGGCCAGTCCAAGCTGCCCCTTATCTTCGGCACGAATGCCGCCCGGCAGGGCGATCATGATGGAGACCGCGGGGATCTCGTCACTCTTGGTGCCGATGATCTCGATGTTCTTGTCGAGCTTGCCGTGCCAGATGGCGGGCACCTTGACGCTCACCGCCTCGCTCGCCTTGGGCTGCACGCTGCGATCGAAATTGTCTTTTACCGGTCGTTCGGCCAGCGCCTCGTCATGCTTGCTGTAATCCGGCAGTTCGCGCTTGGCGGGGGTAAAGTTCGGGGTGGCAACCTGCCACTCAGTCTTGCCCTTGGGCACCACGCTCAGCACCACCGCAGGCTTGCCCGCGATGAACTTGTCGTAGGCGGCCTTCACCTGCTCAGGTGTCACCTTGCCGATGGCATCCAGTGTCTTGAACACATAGTTGGGATCCTGGGCAAACACCTGACCCATGGCGAGCTGGCTCACCTTGCCGGAGACGCTATCCAGACCCCAGATGGCGGAGGCACGGTACTTGGCGATCGCCTTCTCCAGATCTTCCGGTTTGAGGCCGCGCTGGGCGAACTCGCCGATCACCTTGTCCACCTCCCCCTTGAGGGTCTTGAGGCTGCCATCCTGTGACGGATTGGGATAGGCGTAGACGGTCAGGGTACAGGCCAGTTCTTCACAGTAGTGGGACGCCCCCACATCGATCGCCTTGCCGGTTTTCACCAGCGACTGGTAGAGCATGGAGCTGGCGGAACCACCCAGCACGTCGGCAAACATGTCGAGTGCAGGCTCCTGCGGATCGCCAAGAGATACGGTGGGGTAGCTGATATAGAGCAGCGGCAGGTGTACCTTGTCCTGCAACGTCACGTAGCGGGTCTCGGGCAGAGTCACCGGCTTTGGCGTCGGCTCGGCCACGTCCGGGCCGCGCGGGATGGAGCCGAAGTACTTCTCGATCCACTCGAGGGCCTGCTTGCTGTCAAAGTCGCCGCCCAGAGTCAGGGTAGCGTTGTTGGGGCCATACCAGCGCAGGAAGAACTGCTTGAGGTCGTTCACATCGACCCGGTCGAGATCTTCCACGTAACCGATAGGCTGCCAGGAGTAGGGGTGAGTACGCGGATAGAGCGCCTCCCCCACCTTCTCGCTCACCAGCCCGTACGGCTGGTTATCGACCCGCTGGGCCCGCTCGTTCTTGACGGTGGCGCGCTGGATCTCGAACTTCTTCTGGCTCACCGCATCGAGCAGGAAGCCCATCCGATCCGCCTCCAGCCAGAGCACTTTTTCCAGCTGGTTGGCCGGCACTGTTTCGTAGTAGTTGGTGCGGTCCTTGTTGGTGGTGCCATTCATGTCGCCACCGGCTTCGTTGATGATCCGCATATGCTCCTGATCACCGACGTGTTTCGAGCCTTGGAACATCATGTGCTCGAAGAAGTGAGCGAAACCGGACTTACCGACCGTCTCGCGGGATGAACCGACGTGATAGGTCACATCGAGGTGCACCAGCGGATCGGAGCGGTCGGGAGCCAGGATCACGGTCAGGCCATTGTCCAGCTTGTACATCTGGTAGGGGATGGCGAGCTTGCCCTCCTCCTTGCCCTGTTCGGCGATCAGGGTCGGTGCCGCCAGCACCGGCAGGGTGAAGCCCAGCAGAATCGTTAAAGGTATGACTTTGTTCACGGTAACCTCGTGAGTGACAAAAACAGGCTAGAAAATGTGACTGGCCAGCAGAAAAACCAGGGCATAACGGAACAATTTGCCGAGCCCGATCAAAATGAGAGAGCGCCAGAAGGAGAGGCGCAGCCAACCGGCCAACAGACAGAGACCATCACCGACCACCGGCGTCCAGGCAAGCAGCAGACACCAGTGACCATGTTGTTTGAGCCAGCCTAAGGCTTTTTGTTCCCCACGGCCTTGAAAATCTTCCGGTTTTTTCTTGAAGGTGGCGAGCCAGCCGAGCCACCAGGTAGTCATGGAACCGAGGGTATTGCCCAGCGTCGCCCACAGCAGCAGGCTAGCCATGCTCCACTCCCCCTTGGCCGCCATGGCCCCCAGCAGCACTTCCGAGCTGCCGGGCAGCAGGGTGGCGGAGGTGAATGCACTTAAAAAGAGCCACCCCAGCCCCATCTCCATCATCTCGCTCATCCGGGATAGCCATCGGCCGCAGGCATGCGCAGCAGCAGCTTGCCGCGTACATGGCCCCCTTCGATGGCCTGATGGGCCAGCGCCCCCTCAGCCAGAGCGAACTCACCGGCGAGGGTGACCTTCACCTCCCCCTGACGCAGCAGCATCAACATCTGACCCAGCTGCTTCTGGTCGGGGTGAACCAGCATGCCGACCACCTCGATACCCGCCGCAGCCCCAGCATCCTTGATCTGCTGGGCGGTAATGGTAGGCACAGTCACCAGGCGGCCACCCGGTTTGACACAGGCGAGCGCCGCCTTGCCGCTCTCGCCGCCTACCAGATCCAGCACCAGATCGACCTGACCGGCCTCTGCCACCACCTGTGCGGGCCAGTTCGCATCATGGTAATCCACCATCCAGCGCGCCCCCAAAGCATGGAGGAAGCCATGGTTGTCGGGGCTGGCGGTAGCCACCACCTCGGCGCCATAGGCGCTGGCAAACTGCACCGCCAGATGGCCAACCCCACCGGCACCGGCGAGGATCAATACCCGCTGACCGCTCTTGAGGCCGCCGTGCTCAAGCAGCCCCTGCCAGGCGGTGAGACCGGCCAGTGGCAGCGCCGCTCCCTGCTGCAGGCTCACTCCGTCGAGCTTGACCAGCTCGCCTTCGCTTGCCACCACAGACTCCCCGTAGCCACCAGCGGTAAGAGGAAAACCGACCATGCCGCACACCCGATCCCCCTCGACCAGCGAGGTTACGCCGGGGCCTACCTTCTCCACCACGCCGGAGATGTCATAACCCGGCGTCCAGGGCAGCTTGTCCTTGTTCTGGGCCGCCGCCCAGCCAAGACCGGCGCGGGTTTTGGCATCGATGGGGTTAACCCCCGCAAAGCAGATGCGCACCCGCACTTCGCCATCGGCTGGCACCTTATCGAGGGAAGGGTTGAGCTTGAGTACCGAGGGGTCACCGAATGCGGTAATCTGTAGTTGCGTCATTGCACAATCCATCCTGTTGATTGATCAAGGGTCAACAGAATAACAGCGAGGACACCATGGCTCGAATGTTTCTTATTCCTCTGTTGCTGGCACTGGGGTGGTGGGCGTTTCTGCTCTACTTCCACATCCCGCTCAAACAGGGGGCCAAGGGGTTTTACTGGATCATCGGCATCGGTGGCGGACTGGCCGCCTTCCTCAGCCTGATGATGGTGCTGACTCACTGAGTGCCACAGCCACTCGATAACGAAAAAGGCCACCGAGTTCCGGTGGCCTTCTCACTATCCGGGTTGCTGCTCCAGCGCCGGATTGAGGTAGTAGTGGCGATTGCTCCCCTGCCCCAGCACCCCTTGCGACAGCAGATGGTGGAACACCCGATCCACCTCCTCCAGCGAGAGTGACAACGCCTGTGCTACCGAGCGCTTGCTGCACTTGAGCTCACCGCTCACCAGCGCACCGCGCACCTGTGCCAGCACTTCGGGGGCTGGCTCGGGGGGCATGATGGGCTCGGGCTGGGCTGCCATCGCCAACTCTGCCTGCGCCTCTCTGCGAGCTTGCTCCTGCTGCCAGCGCCACATCCGGCGAAAGCGGTTCTCCTCGCCGATCAGGCTGACGAAGAAGGCGCCGAACACGTCGAGCAGCACCGAGAGGAAGCAGACCAGCAGGAACTGCACCTGGCTGATGCTCATCCCGACCCCGTCCGCCAGACTGCTCATCAGCCCCAACATAGAGGATTGTTCGTTGACCGGCTTGGCATCGCGCTGCTGGCGCAGCTCATCCTGCTGCAAGCGCAGCTTGGTGTTGGCGTGCTGCAACGAGGAGACGCCACTGGAGATGCGCTCCAGCTCGATGTATTTGCGGGCCGCCTCTTCGTTGAGCTGGATCTGCCGCTCGATGCTGGCGATCTGCTCGTCGAAACGGGCCAGCTCCCGCTCGTGGCGCGCCTGCTGGCTCAACACCGTATTGGTGGCGCTGTTGATGCCACCGATACTGCCGCCGATGGAGATGGCCGCCAGCACGCTGTAAAACAGCAGCGACCAGAGAGCACCACTCAGATCCCGCCGCGCCTTGCGCTCGCCGTACTCGTACCAGACGTAAAACTTGCCCAGCTCGAAGATGATGGCCAAGCCGCCGAACAGCCACTTCATCAGCGGGTTGTCATCGATGGAGAGGAACAGCAGCAGGGAGAAGATAATGGAGGCCAGAATGGCCAATCCGGTGAAACTGTATACCGTCGTCAGAGCGAACCACCCCTTGGGGTAGCGCTGTGTGGAGGAGTCCTGTGTGGTCATGATGAAGGGGTGTGCTGTGCAGGAAAAGTTGGCTGCCGATTATAGTCGCCAGACTCGCACAGAGAAGGGCAAATGACTGAATTCCTTCAGATTGGCAACCAGCTGCCCAGAGTGCGACCAAAACGGACAAATCGGCAGCAGAAAAGCGATACAATTCCTCCCTGACTTGATCATGTGGTGAGATGAGGTGCGATTCCGCCCGGGTTCAGCCCAGATCCGTACACTCATCCACCGTTGCAATTATCCGAGGCCATCATGAACAGTACGACCACCTTGCTACTCTCCCTTCTTCTGGTTACCGGCGGCGCCGCTGCGACACAGCAATATCCAGAGAGCGGTGGCACCGAATTTTCCGTCGATGAGCTTAAATTCAATCTGGACTGGGATGACAAACAGTTCGGCTGGACCCAGAACGACTGCCTCACTCTGGATATCGGGGAGACCTCCTCCGTCGACTGCAAGGCGGTCAAATTCAATCTGGAAGATGAAGAGAATCGCAACCAGCCACCGAAAACCAACCAGGTCCCTGCCAACTCGCAGAGCGACCAGTAACAACAGGAGTACCCTTGCGATGACCCAAGCTAAACACAACCCCGTTATCCGGCGCGGCGCCCTGCTGCTTTCCCTGCTGATGGCGCACGGCATCGCGGTTGCGGCACCGCCAAGCAAAAATAGCGATGGCATCAAGATCTCCGGTGATGACATCAAGATCAATCTCGACTGGGATGACAAGGAGTACGACTGGTGGCAGGACAACTGTCTGGATCTTGGCATTGGCGACAGCCGGATCAAACTCAACTGCGACAAGATGGATGGCAAGTACCGGGATCACTACAACCGCAGCATCCACGGCGGCAATAACCCGGGACAGGGTCACGACAAACAGAAGGATAAAAACAAGGGTAACGGCAAGAAAAACTGACCCCCCCTTTCCTTATCCAGCAGGGGCCTGGCGCCCCTGTGCTGATTGTTTTACCAATAATTCTCCGCACTGATATTGCCCGGTGCCCGCCGCAGATTCTTGACCAACCCCAGCGCCAGCAAGGTTTGCTGGGTCTCTTTCACCATCTCCGGATTGCCGCAGATCAGCACTTGGCTCAGCTCGGGTGAGAACTCCAACCCCACTCTAGCCTGCAGCTGACCATTGGCAATCGCCGCCGGGATCCGCCCTGCCATTGCATCGGGCCAAGGCTCGCGGCTGACAAAGGGGACATAGCAAAAACGCGCGCCATATTGCTCGGCAAAGCTGGCGATCAAATCCTGATAGCTCAGCTCTTCGCCTTTGCGCACCCCGTGCACCAGCACCAGATTCTCGAAACGGTTGAAGGCTTCCCCATCTGCCAGCATGGAGAGGAAGGGGCCGATGGCAGTGCCGGTCGAGAGCAGCCAGAGATCGCGCCCGGCGGGCACCTCATCCAGCGTCAGGAAGCCGGTGGCCTGGGATTGCACCAGCAATGTATCGCCCGCTTGCAGCAAGCCAAGGGACGGAGTCAGCTCACCGCTCGGGATCTCGACCAGATAGAACTCGTGGTATGGCGCAGAGGGGGGATTGACGAAGGAGTAGGCGCGCTGAATGCGGCGATCGCCCTGCTCGAGGGCCAGCTTGGTGAATTGGCCTGCCTTGTAGGGGACCAGCTCGGCCGCTACCCGCAGGGAGAACAGGGTGGGTGTCCATTCGATGCGTTCGATGACGCGACCTTCTACCCAAGCCATAAGGATCTCCTCCAGTGGAACAGACCTTCACTCTACCCCCGGGCCGGAAAATAAAAAACCCGCGCAAGAGCGCGGGTTTTTTCTGCAAAAGCGAATCGCTATTACAGGGCAACAACCTGGATCTGTACGGTTGCTTTAACGTCAGCGTGCAGCTGAACAGCAACTTCGTAGTCACCGGTGTTACGCAGAACGTTGCCCATGCGGACTTCGCTCTTGGCAACGGCTACGCCGGCAGCAGTGATGGCTTCAGCCACGTCACGGGTACCGATGGAACCGAACAGCTTGCCTTCGTCGCCAGACTTGGAAGCGATAACCACGGTAGCCAGTTCGGCCAGCTTGGCAGCACGCTCTTCAGCAGCAGCTTTGTTGGCAGCCAGTTTGGCTTCCAGCTCAGCGCGACGAGCACCGAAAGCTTCGATGTTGGCTTTGGTGGCCATAACAGCTTTGCCTTGCGGGATCAGGTAGTTACGGGCATAACCAGATTTCACGGAAACTTGGTCACCCAGACCGCCCAGTTTGGCGATTTTGTCGAGCAGGATAACTTGCATTACCTTTCCTCTATAAATTTCGTTGAGTTAGGCTTAAGTGCCGGGCCGATTCTTACTTGTTGTGCAGATCGGTGTACGGCAGCAGAGCCAGGTAACGAGCACGCTTGATGGCGCGTGCCAGCTGACGCTGATACTTGGCGCGGGTACCGGTGATACGGCTCGGTACGATCTTGCCAGATTCAGTGATGTAGTTTTTCAGAGTAACGATATCTTTGTAGTCGATCTCGGTAACGTTCTCGGCGGTGAAGCGGCAGAACTTACGACGACGGAAATAACGTGCCATGGCCTTTATCCTCTAGTCAGTGATCCAGAATTACTCTTCGGAAGCAGCTTCAGTAGCTTCTTCGCGGCGCTCGTCGTCACGACGGGTGAAGCGCTCTTCTTTGGCCTTGGCCATCGGAGAAACTTCAGTCACGGCGTGCTTGGTGCGCATGATCATGTTGCGGATAACGGCATCGTTGAAGCGGAAGTTGGTTTCCAGCTCATCGATAACGGCTTGCTCTGCTTCTACGTTCATCAGAACGTAGTGGGCTTTGTGCAGTTTGTCGATCGGGTAAGCCAGCTGACGACGGCCCCAATCTTCCAGGCGATGAATAGTACCACCGGAGGTGGTGATGGCGCCGGTGTAACGCTCGATCATGCCGGGAACTTGCTCGCTCTGGTCCGGATGAACCATGAAGACGATTTCGTAATGACGCATTTTAGCTCCTTACGGATTAATTCAGCCTCCGCCCAGGTGCAGCCAGACCTCGGAGGCAAGGAACATAAAGGTGTTTAGTCGCTGCTTTTCTAGGGCGGCGTATTGTACGAAATCACATCCCTCACTGCAACTGACCGCCTTAAATGTTTTTCCCGATGGAAATCATCAGAAACAACAATTGATAACGATTATCATTTAGATCTATTCTCTCTCCATATCCTTATGGAGGGTGATGCCATGCAACCCGCACTGACGACTACGATTCCAGCCCGCAAATTCAAACTGACCCTGCTCGGGCCTGCCTTTATCGCCGCCATCGGCTATATCGACCCGGGCAACTTCGCCACCAATATTCAGGCGGGCTCTACCTTTGGCTACCAGTTGCTCTGGGTAGTGGTATGGGCCAACTTGATGGCCATGCTGGTGCAAACCCTCTCGGCCAAACTCGGCATCGTCACCGGCAAAAATCTGGCGGAGCACATCCGCGACCGACTGCCGAAACCGGCGGTCTGGGCCTACTGGGTGCAGGCAGAGATCATCGCCATGGCCACCGATCTCGCCGAATTTATCGGCGCCGCCGTCGGCTTCAAGCTGCTGCTTGGCGTGACCTTGCTTGAAGGGGCCTGCATCACCGCCGTGGTGACCTGGGGGATCCTGATGCTGCAATCCCGCGGCCAGAAACCGCTGGAGTTCGTGGTGGGCGGCCTGCTGCTGTTCGTGGCGGCGGCCTACATCGTCGAGCTGGTGTTCTCCCGCCCCCATCTGCCTAGCCTGCTGGAGGGCGCCCTCTTCCCCGGCCTGCCCAACAGTGACGCCGTCTATCTGGCGGCCGGCGTGCTCGGCGCCACCGTGATGCCCCACGTTATCTACCTGCACTCGGCACTGACCCAGCACACCCAGGATCAGGGCTCGGTCCCCCAGCGGCTGCACACCACCCGGGTCGATGTGGCGATTGCCATGACCATCGCCGGCTTCGTCAATCTGGCCATGATGGCCATGGCGGCGGCCGCCTTCCACAGCTCCGGCAACCAGCAAGTAGCCGAGCTGGAGTCGGCCTACCAGACCCTCACCCCGCTGCTGGGTCAGGCGGCCGCGACTCTGTTCGGCCTCTCGCTGGTCGCCTCCGGCATCAGCTCTACCGTGGTGGGCACGCTGGCCGGCCAAGTGGTGATGCAGGGCTTCGTGCGCTTCACCATCCCGCTCTGGCTGCGCCGCGCCATCACCATGGCCCCTGCCTTCGTGGTAATCGCCATGGGCCTCAACACCACCGAGATCCTGGTGCTGAGCCAGGTGGTGCTGAGCTTCGGCATCGCGCTGGCGCTCATCCCGCTGCTGATATTGACCGGCGATCGCGCCCTGATGGGGGAGTATCGCAACCACCCGGTGACCCAGGCGGTCGGCCGCCTCATCGTCGCCCTGGTGATCGGGCTCAACGCCTACCTGCTGGTCGCCATGATCTAGCGAACCGTCAAACCGAGAAGAGGGGCTCATTAACTCTGGTTAATGAGCCTCTTCGCACTTTGGCGTATGCTGCCGCTTTCTTTTCTCATTTATCGTTGCGGGAGCCTTGCCATGGAACATACCCGAGTCAGCTTCGTGCTGGGCCATCATCAGGAGCAAGCCAGCGTGGTCTGCTGTCAGCGTGGCGACACCACACTGCTAGTCACCGACCTCACCCCCTTTCATCCCCAGAGCCACCTCTGGCCCGATCAGCCGGGGGATGTGGGCCATGCTCGCTGGGAAGGGGGCGAAGCCGCCATTGGCCCTTGCCGGATGGGGGCTATCAGCCCGGATGGCAAGCTGTTTGTCGATACTGCGATTCCGGTAAAACGGGGGGCTGAAGGGTGGCGTTTCGTGGTGGTCCATCCAATGACCGGTGACCACGCGCTAGCCGTTGGCAGCCAGGTCGAATTGCAAGTAGATAGCGCTGCCCGCCACGCCCTGAGTCTGGGCCATAGCGGCTGCCATCTGGCCGCGCTGGCGCTCAATCGAGTACTGACTCCCTACTGGCGCAAGGAGGTAAGCGAGCGCGATGCACTGGGCCAGCCCGACTTCGATCGTCTTGCTATTCAAAGCTCGCGGGTCGAGCCTTGCGGATCGTGGGAGCAGTACCGAATCGGCAAGAGCCTGCGCAAGAAAGGAGTCAACAGCGAGGCGCTGCTGGCAGATCTGGCGCTGATTGAAGAGAAAGTCAACCAACAACTGGCCGACTGGGTAGCAAGCGGAGCTGACATTCGCCGAAGCCGGGCCGGCGAGGCGATCATCGACTCCCGTTACTGGCACTGCTCGCTGGAAGGCCAGGAGGTCACCATCCCCTGTGGCGGCACCCATGTTGCCTCGCTCGCCGAGTTGGGAGAGGTCAAGGTAGAGCTCACTCAAGTGGAAGAGGGCTTTGCCATGCTGACCCGGGTCACGCCAACCGGCGCCTGAGTCGCAGACTTGACCACTCAGGGCTAACGCCCAAGTTGGCAATAGAGACGTATCGCAAATGAGGGGGCATCATCATGCCCCTCAACGCCCGTCATGACGGGCCGATGCTTCTCTTTTAACCACTCCCTGATTAGAATGCGCCTCCCACAGGAGGCACATCCCCATGAGTAGTACCCAACTACGCACCACCCCCGATCGACTTCGTTATCTGGTTCTCTACGAAGGCATCGGGCTGGCACTGGTCGCACCGCTGATCAGCCAGCTGTTCGGTCAGGGCGTCGCCGAGGTCGGTTCACTGGCCATCTTCTTCTCCATCGTCGCCACCGCCTGGACCTACGGCTGGAACCTGTTGTTCGACAAGGGGTTGCTCAAACTTTGCGGACGCACTAACAAGCGACCACTGGACCGCTTCCTGCACGCGTTTGGCTATGAGGCGAGCTTTATGATGCTCTCCCTCCCCTGCGTCATGTTCTGGCTCGATTTGGGAGTGTGGGACGCCCTGATGCTGGATCTCGGCTTCGTCGCCTTCTACCTCGTCTACATCATGGTCTTTACCTGGGCCTATGAGCGGATCTGGCCGCTGCCATCCAACCCGCAAACGGCATAAGGCCTCAGCCGCAACGAGGCCGACAAAAGGAAAAGTCAGGAAGGATGGGAGAATCCCATAAAAACAATGCCAGTCAGCAAGCTGACTGGCATTGGACAAAACAGACTTTCGGACTTACTTGACGGCGTCTTTCAGAGCCTTGCCAGCCACGAATGAAGGCACGTTGGCAGCAGCAATCTGGATCTCTTTACCAGTTTGCGGGTTACGACCGGTGCGGCCTGCGCGGTGGGTGACCTTGAAGGTGCCAAAACCGACCAGTTGCACAGCATCGCCTTCTTTCAAGCTCTGGGTAATACCATTGATGATCTCTTCCAGAGCCACTTTGGCCTGAGCTTTGCTCAGATCTGCTTTGGCGGCAATCGCATCGACAAGTTGAGCTTTGTTCATAACATTTCCTTTATGATCGGGCATTTAGCGCTGGGTCACTCTATGCAAAAAAAAACGCACAGGCAAAGCCTTTATCGAGCCGAACGCGTCAAACGCTGGGGTTTTCATCAAGATCTGCGGAAATAGTCACATTCCACACGCGAAAAACCGTGAGCAGGCCTGAAACCTGCTAGCACGCAGACACAATCCGCTGACTATTTCTTCGCCACTTAACATTATCCCCCCATGGCTATTGACGCTTGCCCAGATTTTCCCTAGTTATAGGTTGTGTCACTGCTCAAACGGCTCGGAATACCGAACAATCGGCCAGCCTTTGCCCCACGGAGGGATAGGGATTATGTTGACGAAACTGGAACAGACCAAGCAGGCGCTGGCAGGCAAGCATAAAGCTATCGACGACTGGCTGGATGCAAGGCAAGCGTTGCTGGTTGGATACATGCAGCTGGCAGGCCTTACTCCGGCGCGGACCAAGCAACGCAGCCTGCCCAAAACAGAAGAGCTGCATCAGTTTTGCGACCGCCTAGTCGACTATGTCAGCGCGGGCCATTTCGAGATCTACCACCACGTCGTCACCGCCTTCGAGCAAGCCAGCGGCGAAACACTGGAGCTGGCCAAGCGCATTTATCCCCATATTCGTGCCACTACCGAGTTTGCCCTCGAATTCAACGACAAATACAGTGATGCCGACGAGGCCCAACTGCTACTGCTCGATGATGACCTCAACGAATTGGGTCCGGTACTGGAGGATCGCTTCAAACAGGAAGATCGTCTGGTCAAGGCACTCCATGTGGTGGAGTTCCTCAGTGCCCAGCAAGCCTGATTGCTATTTTCGGAGCAAGTTCAAGATACTGGCAGCCAAGGTGCATTACACTCAGAGCAATGATTCCCTGTGTCCAGCTGATTCCAAACTAGGAGATGAGCATGTCTGAGCGCCGCCGTTTTGCACGGATCCTCTATTTGACCACGGCCGAACTCACCCAGGGGGAGCACAAGTGGCAGACTCAGCTTGTCGACATATCCCTGCAGGGCGCCCTGTTAATCCGACCGGATGATTGGGAGAGCCGTGACAACAAGGAGTACCAGCTCAGTTTTGTCCTGAGTGGCAGCGACATCGAGATCAAGATGCAGGTCGAGCTAACCCATGAAGCCAGCAAGAAGCTGGGGTTCTACTGCCACCACATCGACATCGACAGTGCCACCCACCTCAAGCGGATGATAGAGCTCAACGTAGGTGACGAAGAGCTGCTGCATCGGGAGCTGGAACAGCTGTTGAACGAGCATCAGGAGCACAACCAGTCGTAACGACGCCCGGCCAGACATGGTGCTCTTTTCTGTTCATTCAGCCTCTATTGCTACGGTTATAACGCCTCGAGCGCCTCTGATAACTTCTTGACCGGCACCACTTCCATCCCCTCGATAGGATGCTTGGGGGCATTGGCGTGCGGCACGATGGCACGACGAAAACCGTGTTTGGCCGCTTCCTGCAGCCGCTCCTGACCAGAGGGGACAGGACGGATCTCCCCTGAGAGCCCCACTTCGCCAAACACCACCAGATCCTTGGGCAGCGCCTGATCCCGGAAACTGGAGACCATCGCCAGTAGCAGCGCCAGATCCGCACTGGTCTCCTCGACCTTGACCCCGCCAACCACGTTGATGAAGACATCCTGATCCGCCATCTGCAGCCCACCGTGACGGTGCAGCACCGCCAGCAACATGGCGAGCCGGTTGTGATCCATCCCCACCGCTACCCGACGCGGGTTGGAGAGCTGGGAGTAATCCACCAGCGCCTGCAACTCCACCAGCAGCGGCCGGGTGCCCTCCCAGATCACCATGACGATGGAACCGGGCGCCTGCTCCTGCCCCCGACTGAGGAAGATGGCGGAGGGATTGCTCACCTCGCGCATCCCCTGTTCAGTCATGGCAAAGACCCCCAGCTCGTTGACCGCACCGAAGCGGTTCTTGTGAGAGCGCAGAGTCCGAAAACGGGAGTCATGGCCACCGTCAAGCAGCACAGAGCAGTCGATGCAGTGTTCCAGTACCTTGGGGCCAGCCAGACTGCCATCCTTGGTCACATGACCCACCATGAAGATGGCCACATGGTTCTGCTTGGCGTAACGGGTCAGTAACGCTGCTGCCTCACGCACCTGTGCGACCGAACCGGGAGAAGATTGGACATCCGCCACATGCATCACCTGAATGGAGTCGATCACCATGATCTGCGGCTGCTCCTGCTGGGCAATCAGGCAGATCTGCTCAACGCTGGTCTCGGAGAGCATCCGTAGCTTGTCGGTAGGCAAACCAAGGCGGTTGGCCCGCATTGCCACCTGCTGGAGCGACTCCTCACCGGTGACATAGAGAGTTTTCATCCGCTCTGCCAGACCACACATGGTCTGCAGCAGCAGGGTCGATTTACCCGCCCCCGGGTTACCACCGATCAGAATCGCCGAGCCGGGCACCACACCGCCACCAAGCACCCGATCCAACTCCTTGAAACCGGAAGTAAAACGGGGGATTTCGGTGGTAGCGATCTCTGCCAGTGTCTGTACCTGACTGCCAACCGCGCCGGCATAACCGGTGTAACGGGCACTCTTGCCAGCGGGAGTGACGGAGCCAAGGCGTACCTCGGTGATGGTATTCCACTCCTTGCACTCGCTGCATTGACCTTGCCAGCGTGTGAAGTCGGCACCACATTCGGAACAAACATAAGCAGTTTTATTTTTAGCCATTGATAACTCGGGGACAGGATGAATTCCTGCTTGATATACTTGTTTGCGACCGACAGATCAAACCCAGAATCGGAAAAGTGACTTTCCGTGGCAGGAACACATGGATTCAGTACACCAACAACATCTGATTGAACAACTTGTACCCCTGCTGCGGGAGAAAGATTTCGAAGAGATCTTCAACCGTCTGACCCAGGACGAAAACAGTAACGGCCGTTTTCTGATCAAGATGGAGCTCAATCGCAAATGCTCCCCTTGCCGCAGGGTTATCGACATGCGCGATGAACTGGAGGACGAGTGCCTGGTGCACGAGTTCGACGGTATCACCCACTTTATGCCGGCCGAGGCCATCGGACTGTTTCAGTCCCAGTGCTATCTCTACCGTGACGCCTATACCCTTGGCGTTTACGAAGCACTGCAACAATGGCAAAAGAACCATCACCACGCCCGGGTGGATGGCCTGCTGCAACCCCCTGTCAGCCCCTTCCGGCAATACGACGTCAACACCATCGTCTTTGCCAGTTACTACGGGCGACGACAAGAGCGGATGCACTTTAGCTCGCCCTTGCTCATCAAACTTCATGACGGGGAGAAGTTGTTCGCCAAAAGTTCCGATCTTTCCCTCGGCGGCATGAGAGTCTCGGTCCCCTATTTGCCCAATTACCAGACCGGCGCTCAGGTCGAGGTCTTCTTTACCGGGCTGGAGCGGGATCACCCCAATCCGGTGCTGCATCAGCCGGTCGGTTACCAGATCCTCGGTGAAGAGAGCAAGGAAGGGAAGTATTGGCTGAGGCTGGTACGCTCCGGTGAGCAGCCCGCCTTCGATGCCTTCCTCAGCGACTTTATCGAAGCCAACAAGATCCGCTATCGGGTCAGCGTCGACTATCTGCTCTCCGCCGCCATCATCAAGGGATATGAGCAGTTCTACCTGCCACGGATGACCGGCATGCCGCTCTTCTTCAGCACAGGAGATTGTCCCTCACTCGAGATAGCACTGCGCACCGAGAACAACCAGCACCTGCTGGAGTATTGGCGCGACGAGAAAAACCGCGATGCCCTGGCGGGACTCTTCTCAGCAAAACGGATGAAACGCCTCTGCCCTGCTCCCGGCACCACGACCGAAACCCTCATCTACTGCTTCACCCACACGGTACGCAGCCATATCTATTTCTTCTCTGCCACTGCTGAAGAGCTGCGCCAGAGTGGTCTCACCGCCCTCTTCTTCCAGGTGGGCTCCCGACGTCCCAGCTGGCGTGTCTACAAGTTTTCACTGGAGGCGTGTGAATCGCTGGAGGCAGATGTAGGGCAGTTGCAGGGGGTCGAAAATTCGCAACTGCAGGATATTCTGTTACTCGAACGTCTCAAACTGATTGGGTATTGCGGCCTGCTGCAGGAGATCAGTCTGGAGTCCCAACGGGAGGAGTTCCGCCCGGAGGGCGAGCTGGGCAATAATGCCAATGAATTGCAACGTTTTGGTCACGAGCTGGGCGTTGCCCCCTTCGAGATTGAATCCCTGCACTATGTCCAGTTGCGCAAGGAGCTGCGCTATATCCACAAAACAGCCGTTGCCATCCATCACAATGGCAAGTCATGGCTTGGCTGGACCCGAGATATTTCTGCCCATGGCCTGCAGGTCGAGCTGGAAGAGGCGTTTGCTGGTGATAAAAACGATGTGGTGACCATCGCCCTGCCCCGTCTGCAGGAGTTATCCAAGAGCATGGATCTGCAGCATCTCTCCTACCGGCTGGTTAGTCTCAACATGACTCGCACCGTGCTGCACCTCTGTATCGACGGGGATTCCGATCGTCATACCGGTCGTCAGTTCTTCAGCCTGCTGATCGAGAGCAACCAGAACAAGCTCAAGGCGGCGCAGGAGCAGCGCCGTTATCGCGGACTGGCGCGAGCCCTGCGCAATATTTACACCCACCACCTGTTCAACTCACCGGTCTATATCAACAAACTGAAGGGTGCCCCCAAGCCAGCCGCCATCGGCAAGTCACTCACTCCGCGCAGCCTGCAACAACTGTTAACCGCCTGTGCCGAGCAACCTGAGCAGGAGAACCTCTATCCGCTGTTTCAGGGGGAGTTGTTCAAGGAGCTGCTGATGAATCCGTTGCGAGCCATCGAGCGGGAGGACAAACCGCGTGAAGATGAGGTCTATATTGCCAGCATCCAGACCAAGGCGGGCCTCCCCATCTTCACCAGCCGCCTCGCCAGCAGCTTTAGCAACCTAAAAGAGAAGCGCCAGTTCATCGAGCTGGCACTGCAGCAGGGAGAATTCTACTCGGTGCTGGTCGGCATCTCCCGCACCGGACGCCCCGACACCAACTTCATTGCCAATGAGCTGGACTACATCGCCAAGTTCGCCATTCACAAGGCAAAGCGGCTGGAAGAGGAGTTGTGGAGTGTCGTGGGGGTTGGCGAGCTGACCGACACCACCCAGGCAACTCTGTTCCGGTTCGGCATCACGCAGCCGCCCCGCTGATCCCATCGACACGGGCGCACTATGTGCCCTGTTTTTTGTCATGCTGCCTGCGGATTGAGCAGCCATTCCAGGATCCGGGGAAAGTGATCCTCCTGCGCCTGCGGGGCGGTCAGCATATTGATGTGGTCATAGTCAAGCCGGTTGCCATTATCACGCCCCAGGCGGGTGTGACGAGCAGCCGAGCCTATCTCGTCGCTGAAACGGCGCACATCGGTCGGATGGCCCAATACCTTGTCGGCTCTGGCAGAGATCATCCAGAGTGGCGGCCAGTTGACCCGTGCCGCCCCCTCGTCATAGGCAAAACCGTCGTGAGGATCCCGCCAGGGGCCACACTTGACCCAGGGGATGGTCTCCTGCAGATAGCGCAGCGGCTCGTCGTCAGCACCTATCTTCAGAGTGCGAGCAGCCAGAAAACCACGGCGGCGAGCCAGCCAGGGGGCCAGCCGATTCCAGATCAGATCCACCTTCAGCCAGCGCTCGGGATTGTGCACCGACACGCCGCGTTTGGTACCAAAAAACAGCAGACTGGCCACCTGCTCCGCCAGCTCGGGAAAGCGCACCAGGGTCGAGGCCATGATGACGCCACCCCAGGAGTGGGCCACCCAGTGCACCTTGAAGCCATGATGGCGCTCGGCAATCCAGCGATGCAGGGCGGGCAAGTCCTCGGTGATTAGCTCGTGCTGGCCGTGCTCCGCCTGCTCGGCGATGGCCGGAGTGCTGAGCCCCCGTCCCCGCAAATCAGCCACATAGACCTGATAGCCGTGGCGGGCCAAAAAACAGGCCAGCCCCTTGCCCGATTCGGTGTAAAAGATGCGGCCGTTCTCGATGGCGCCGTGCACCATCAGGATCGGCTCGCCATGCACGGCGACCCGGGGTTTGATGTGGCGAACATGCAGTTGATGGGCGCCACAGGGGATAAACAGAGACTGCTGCAACAATTCCATTTTTATTGGTTTCCTCCTTGAAACACAGTCAGCGCTTGTCCCAGCGTTGTTCGCTGCAGGCCCGCGCCGCCAGCAGGCAGATCACCCCCTCCAGATCGTGATGATTGAGGGTGGCCGCAGCCTGCGCCCGCACCAGCGGCTTGGCATGAATAGCAATCCCAAGACCTGCCACGCCCATCATCTTGAGATCGTTGGCACCATCGCCGATGGCCACGGTCTGGGCGGCAGCAATGCCGTACTCCTGAGCAAGCTGCTGTAACACCTCGGCCTTGACGCTGGCATCAACGATGCGCCCGCTCACCTTGCCAGTCAGCTGACCCCCTTCCACCGCCAGCTCGTTGGCGAAGATGGCATCGAGCCCCAGCGCCTGCTGCAACTCGCCGGCAAAACGGGTAAAACCGCCGGAGGCGATGGCCACCTTCCAGCCAGCCTCTTTGAGGGTATCGACCATCAGTTGCAAGCCGGGCATCCACGGCATGTTGGCGGCCACCTCGTCGAGAATGGTGACCGGCGCTCCAGCCAGCAGGGCCACCCGGTTGCGCAGACTGTCGGAGAACTCCAGTTTGCCCTGCATGGCAGCAGCTGTTACCGCCGCCACCTGATCGCCGACCCCCGCCAGCCGCGCGATCTCGTCGATGCACTCGATACGGATCGCGGTGGAATCCATGTCCATCACCAACAGGCCGGGTTCGCTCAGGGTGGGGAGTGCCGGCAGGTGGCAGAGATCGATCTCCCACTCACCGCTCTTGAGCTCGGCCACCAACTCGGAAGAGAAGCGATCGCAGCCAAGCAGCAGCAGCGGCACCTCCGTCACCTCGGTGGGAGGATAGAGGGTGGCCACCAGCCCCTGCGCAGCCAACAGTGGTGACAGATGCGTCAGATGGGAGGCGCCCAGCCCCTTGCCAAACAGTACCAACCAGCCGCCCGCCTGCGGGGTCTCTGTCGGTTGCAACGCATCGGCGTTGAGCTGCCAACAGGGTGAGCCGGACAACAACGCAGGCCAATCGGATAACAGAGGGGGGAGCCGGGACAACAACATAAGAGATACGCCTTCCTTGGTGATCAGGGGGTTAACAATGCTGACCCAGAGTAGCGTATTGCTTTTTGCGCAGGCAAGCGCCAAGATCCGGCACTCATTGTCAGCATGAGGTCTCGCGCTTGCAGCGTCATCTTCCCATCAAACGTGTACTCAGTCTGGTAGCCGGCCTGCTGCTCGGCTGCTGGGTACTGGTTGTTCTCCTTCATATGCAGGGAGAGAGCCAGGCTGCGCTGCACACCGAAGCACGCAACCGCGCCCAGGCACTGGTCGCCTATGCTGCCCGCGACATGAAGCGCTGGCTCAAGGAGGAGAACAGCAGTGAGCTGGAACGGCTGGCCCGGGATCTGGCGACCGAGCCGGAGATCCTCGATGTCACACTCTATGATGGACGCGGCATTCCCCTCGCCCAGTCGGAACAGGCCGTACCGCTGGAGAGCCTGCTACCCATCGGTGACAATAACAAATCGATGCCGGAACAAGGCAAGGGGCGGATCCAGTTCGTACAGGAGGTCCTGGATGGCGATCAGACACTGGGCTACCTGCGCATCACCCTGGAAGAGCAGCAGATGCTGGCGGACAAGGACACCAGACTCAAAACGATTCAGGAGAAACAGCGGCTGATATTGCTGATTGCGCTGCTGGCAGGTCTGCTTATCTCCTATGGCATTCGTCGCAACTATATGCGAGTGCGCAAGCACAAAAAACGAAGTCCTCCCCCCTCCCCGCCGCCAACCAACAATGATCCGGCGCAGTAAACGGATAAAGAAACGGCGACCAGAGGTCGCCGTTTTTGCATGGTTCCAGAGGCTGCGGGATTAGTTGTCGCCCAACAGGACGGAATCCAGTGCGATTTCGATCATGTCGTTGAAGGTCAGCTGACGCTCTTCAGAGGTGGTCTGCTCACCGGTACGGATATGGTCGGAGACGGTGCAGATGGTCAGCGCCTTGGCACCGTACTCTGCGGCCACGCCGTAGATACCGGCGGCTTCCATCTCGACACCCAGGATGCCGTATTTTTCCATGACGTCGAACATGGAGGGGTCCGGGGTGTAGAACAGGTCGGCGGAGAAGATGTTACCCACACGCACGGCAACGCCCTTGTTCTTGGCGGCCTGCACGGCATTGGCAACCAGGTCGAAGTCGGCGATGGCAGCGAAGTCGTGATCTTTGAAGCGCAGACGGTTTACTTTGGAATCGGTGCAGGCACCCATACCGATCACCACGTCACGCAGTTTCACGTCTTCACGCACAGCGCCACAGGAGCCCACGCGGATCAGGGTCTTCACACCGTAATCGGTGATCAGCTCTTTTGCGTAGATGGAGCAGGACGGGATACCCATGCCGTGACCCATGACGGAGATACGACGGCCCTTGTAGGTACCGGTGAAACCGAACATGTTGCGCACGTCGCAGATCTGCTCGACGTTCTCCAGGAAAGTTTCAGCGATGTACTTGGCGCGCAGGGGGTCGCCCGGCATCAGCACGGTATCAGCAAAGGCGCCATCTTTCGCATTGATATGAGGAGTTGCCATTCTCTTGATTCCTTCACACTAGGTTGAGTTTTATTGTTTTATAAATTGCCCGCCGCCGAAGTGGCGGGCGGGTAAATTACAGGAAGCTGGTACCGTACGCCAGTTTCGGCAGGCCGTGGTAAGCCGCGATGCTCTGGCCGATATCGGCAAAGGTCTCGCGACGACCGACGGAGCCGGCCTTGACCGGCTTGCCGAAGAACAGCACCGGAATGTATTCGCGGGTGTGGTCGGTCCCACCCCAGGTCGGGTCACAGCCGTGATCGGCAGTCAGCACCACCACGTCGCCATCTTGCAGCAGCTCAAACAGCTCCGGCAGGCGGGAATCGAAATACTCCAGCGCACCGGCATAACCGGCAACATCACGGCGGTGGCCGTAGGAGGAGTCGAAGTCCACAAAGTTGGTGAAGACGATGGTGTTGTCACCGGCCGCTTTCACCTCTTCCAGCGTGCGATCCCACAGCTCGGTCAGACCGGTCCCTTTCACCTGCTTGGTGATGCCCTGCTGGGCATAGATGTCGGCAATCTTGCCGATGGAGACCACCTGACCGCCCGCATCTTTCATGTAATCCAGCACGGTCGGCGCCGGTGGCAGCACTGAGTAGTCGTGACGGTTGCCGGTACGCTTGAAGTTGCCCTTGCCACTGCCCACGAACGGACGCGCAATCACGCGGCCGATGTTGTAGGGCTCCAGCAGCTCGCGCACGATGTGGCACAGCTCATAGAGATTCTCGAGGCCGTAGGTCTCTTCGTGGCAGGCAATCTGGAACACGGAGTCGGCAGAGGTGTAGAGGATCGGCTTGCCGGTCTTCATGTGCTCTTCGCCCAGATCGTCCAGCACCTGGGTACCGGAGGCGTGGCAGTTGCCGAGATAACCCGGCAGACCAGCCTTCTCGACGATGGCGTCCAGCAGCTCCTGCGGGAAGCTGTTGTGGTGATCCTTGAAGTAGCCCCACTCGAACAGCACGGGCACACCAGCGATCTCCCAGTGACCGGACGGGGTATCCTTGCCGGAGGAGAGCTCCTGCGCAAAGCCGTAGGCACCGACTACCTCGATATCTTTTTTCAGCCCTTCCGGGAAGTAGCCGGAAGCCTGCTCGCAGGCGTGGCCCAGACCCAGCTTGTTGAGGTTGGGCAGATTGAGGGCGCCACGGCCTTCAATTTCACCTGCCGCACACGCCTTGGCGATATGGCCAAGGGTGTTGGCGCCCACATCTCCGAACTTGTCGGCGTCAGCAGCAGCGCCAATACCGAAAGAGTCCATCATCAGAATAAAGGTACGTTTCATGGGTCTTCCCCTTGTTACAAATCGGCCAGGGTGATACGGCGGTACACTTCAGGCAGTGCCTCCGGCCGTTCGCCACCAATCCGGACAGCCGCCTGCACCATGCTGGCAGCCTGAGCATATTGCTCTTCAGTCTGAGCGTGGATCATCGCGATCGGCTTGTCAGCATCAACGCTTTGACCCAGGCGGATAAAGTCGGTCAGACCGACCGCATAATCAAGTTTGTCACCGGCAGCGCGGCGACCACCGCCCATGGCGACCACCGCCAGACCCAGCTCGCGGGTATCCATGGCGGTCACGAAGCCGCTGTTGGCCGCGAAGACCGGGCGTACGATGGCTGCCTTGGGCAGGTAAGCGTCGTAACGCTCCATGAAATCGGCCGGGCCACCGAGACCTGTCACCATGCGACCGAAGATCTCGGCCGCCTTGCCGTTATCCAGCACCGCCTGCAGCTTGGTGCGGGCATCGCGCTCGTCGCTGGCCAGACCGGCGGAGATCAGCATCTCGGCGCACAGCGCCATGGTCACTTCGTGGATGCGCGGGTTGCGGTATTCACCGGTCAGGTAGCGCACCGCTTCACGTACTTCCACCGCGTTACCGGCGCTGGAGGCCAGCACCTGGTTCATGTCGGTCAAGAGCGCAGAGGTGCGGCAACCGGCACCGTTGGCCACGGCCACAATGCTCTTGGCCAGCTCTTCGGAGGCTTCGAAGGTTGGCATAAAGGCGCCGGAGCCCACTTTCACATCCATCACCAGCGCTTCGAGCCCGGAGGCGAGCTTCTTGGAGAGGATGGAGCCGGTGATCATCGCGATGGATTCGACGGTGGCAGTAATGTCACGTACTGCATAGATACGCTTGTCAGCGGGGGCAAGATCGCCGGTCTGGCCGATGATGGCCACGCCCGCCTCTTTCACCACTTTCAGGAAACGGTCGTTGTCGACCGAGGTCTGGTAGCCAGGAATGGCGTCCAGCTTGTCGAGGGTGCCGCCGGTGTGGCCCAGACCACGGCCGGAGATCATCGGCACGAAACCGCCGCAGGCAGCGACCATCGGGCCAAGCATCAGGGAGACAACGTCACCCACCCCGCCGGTGGAGTGCTTGTCGACAATCGGGCCACCCAGATTGAGGTGATCCCAGGCCAATACCATGCCGGAGTCGCGCATGGCGCAGGTCAGGGCAACCCGCTCATCCATGGTCATGTCTTTGAAGTAGACCGCCATCGCCAGCGCGGCAATCTGCCCCTCACCGATGGTGTTGTTGGTAATGCCCTGAACGAAGAATTGAATTTCTTGGGTACTGAGCGCTTCACCGTTGCGCTTCTTGCGAATAATTTCTTGAGGCAAAAACATCTTTCATTCCCTCCGCCATTGCTGGCGTTACACAAGCCTGAATCTTTGCCCGCACACCGCATGGTGGGGGCTAACAGGGCGGACAGCTGTCCGCCCTCTCATCGACCTATTAGTAACCGCTGGTGTTGGCCGGCTTGTCGCCATGCCCCAGAGTGGCCAGCAGACTGGCCAGCAGGCTGGATGCACCAAAGCGGAAGGTACGGGCGGATACCCAGTCGTTGCCGAGGATCTCTTCGGCCATGGCCAGGTACTGACCGGCAACGGCGGCATCTTTCACGCCACCAGCTGGCTTGAAGCCGACTTTCGGATTCTTGGCCTTGATCACTTCCATCATGATGCGGGCCGCTTCTGGGGTCGCATTGACCGGCACCTTGCCGGTGGAGGTCTTGATGAAGTCGGCACCAGCATCGATACAGATCTCGGAAGCGCGACGGATCAGCGCCTCTTCTTTCAGCTCGCCGGTTTCGATGATCACTTTCAGCAGCACGTTGGCACCGCAGGCCTCTTTACAGGCTTTGACCAGATCAAAACCGATCTGTTCATTACCGGCCATGAAGGCGCGATACGGGAACACTACGTCCACTTCATCAGCACCGTAGGCGACAGCGGCACGGGTCTCGGCCACGGCGATCTCGATATCGTCGTTGCCGTGCGGGAAGTTGGTCACGGTCGCAATGCGTACGTCGGCAGCGCCGATCTCACGCAGGGTCTTGCGAGCGATAGGGATAAAACGGGGGTAGATGCAGACGGCGGCGGTCAGGCCAGCCGGTGACTTGGCCTTATGGCACAGGTCGATCACCTTCTGATCGGTGTCGTCATCGTTCAGGGTGGTCAGGTCCATCAGGTTCAGGGCGCGCTGAGCGGCCACTTTCAGATCAGTCATTCTGTTCTCCAAAGTCTCGATTTAATCCAGATAACCGGGCACCACCATACCATCCAGCGATGGATGCACAGGCAGTAATCCCCAGCTATACGGGAATGGAATTACAGTGCGAAGGCACCGGCACTATCGGGATGCTATTCAAAACACCCTGCAGGCACTGCGACTGTAAATAAGGCAAGAGCCCTGTCACTTTCTTACAAAAGTGCGGACTTGGTTCCATGAAGACTTGAGAATGGCCGACAACATCTGACCCGACTTCCCAATCAATTCCATTTGACCGCCAACACCCGATTTCATCGAGTATTAGTCATTGCCAGCACCCTGCTGGCAACGCCTATTTCAGCCGAGATACCCCCTGTTTGCAAGCCAGATTTGCCAATTTCAGAGGTACCTCACATCTGGCAAATCCAGGTCTATAAAAGCCTTACGAAAAGAAACGAGTCAGGATCCAGGAGTAGGCCAATCCCCCCAGATAGACCCCGACGATCCCCATTACCCCGGATAAAACGGGAGGCGCCGGGATTGGCAATTTGAGGAAAGAAAACAACAAACCAACTATAAAGCCGGCCACCATCGCCAGTAGCACTTCATTCATATAACCTCCGATTTGACTCATTTTATTATTAGTTTAGATAGGAAAACGGTTGTCACCGCTCCATACGCGAACGCCACGGCAGATGCCGTGGCGTTCGTGTTTATACCCTGTCAGTCAGGCGGCGATTACATGCCGGACAGTGCCAGGAAGAAGCCTGCGATAGTGGCAGACATCAGGTTGGACAGAGAGCCAGCCAGTACGGCTTTCAGACCAAAGCGTGCAATGGTGCCGCGGCGGTTCGGCGCCATGGACCCCAGACCACCCAGCAGGATGGCAACAGAGGAGAGGTTGGCAAAACCACACAGCGCGAAGGAGATGATCGCCTTGGTATGATCGGACATGGCCACACCGTTGATCAGCACTTCGTCTTTCAGGTACGGAGCGAAGTTCAGGTAAGCCACGAACTCGTTCACTACCAGCTTCTGACCGATGAAGGAACCAGCAACCACAGCTTCATTCCAGGGCACACCGATCAGGAAGGCCAGCGGGGAGAAGATCCAGCCCAGCAGCAGTTCCAGAGAGAGTTGCGGATAACCGAACCAGCCACCCACACCGGAGAAGATGCCGTTGATCATGGCGATCAGACCGATGAAGGCCAGCAGCATGGCGCCGACGTTCAGGGCCAGTTGCATACCGGCAGAAGCGCCAGCAGCAGCAGCGTCAATGACGTTGGCAGGCTTGTCATCCAGCTCGGCATCGGCAGAGCTTTCGTCGTAGTTCGGGGTCTCGGTCTCGGGAACCAGCAGCTTGGCGAACAGCAGACCACCCGGTGCAGCCATGAAGGAGGCAGCAATCAGGTATTCCATCTTCACGCCCATGGAGGCGTAACCTGCCAGTACGGAACCGGCAACGGAAGCCAGACCACCACACATGACGGCGAACAGCTCGGAGTCAGTCATCTTGGAGATGTAAGGACGAACCACCAGCGGCGCTTCGGTCTGACCGACGAAGATGTTGGCAGTTGCAGACAGGGATTCGGTGCGGGAAGTACCCAGTACTTTCTGCAGACCGCCGCCCAGCAACTTGATGACCATCTGCATGATGCCCAGGTAGTAGAGCACTGCAATCAGGGAGGAGAAGAAGATGATGACCGGCAGAACACGGAAGGCAAAAACAAAGCCGCCGCCACCGAACACTTCAAACATCTTGTTGCTGACCAGACCGCCAAACAGGAAGTCGATCCCGTTCTGGCCGTAGCTGATCACGCTGGATACCGCGTCGGACACGCCGACCAGGATATCGCGACCAACCGGAACATAGAGTACAAACGCCCCCAGACCGGCTTGAATTGCGAACGCACCGACAACGGTACGCACGTTGATTGCCTTGCGATTGCTGGAGAACAGCACCGCGATAAGGACGAGCGTCGCCATCCCTACCAGACCCATGAACAAATTCATTATTATCTTCCTCTAGTAGCACCTGGCTTGTTAGCGAGTTGTTATCAAACCCAACTAATCAAGGGGAGCGCATTATACTAATTAAAGTCCGATAAAATAGAATGCTGGTCACATTT
This sequence comes from Aeromonas sp. 600948, assembly GCF_049174875.1. Taxonomy (NCBI): domain Bacteria; kingdom Pseudomonadati; phylum Pseudomonadota; class Gammaproteobacteria; order Aeromonadales; family Aeromonadaceae; genus Aeromonas; species Aeromonas sp. 600948. Next base: position 134,695 of record NZ_JAAKTY010000005.1, on the reverse strand, counting down.
TATCGTTATCAAAATGTCCAAGTGTCACAAAATTAGACAGCAAACGATTTTTACGCTCATTTTTTTTCCTGACAACTAAATCAGGTGTTGCGAATTTGTTTCATGGCAATGGGTCGTGATGGAAAATATGCCGGGCAGTTTCAAATAACACCTTAGCAACATCTACCGATGATTCCTCCCGCAAAGTCATCAATATTTCAGCTATTTTCGGCAGCGCTTCCGGGGTATTCCGAGTGCCTTGCTCATCTTGTAACGGCATATCGGGCGAATCGGTTTCCAGCACCAGGGCCTCGAGCGGCATAGCACGAAATACCTCTCGCGTCTTGTTCGCCCGCTCAAAACTGATTACCCCGCCCACCCCGAGCCGAAAGCCCAGTTGCCAGAAAGCCTCCGCCTGCTGCAACGAACCGCTGAAAGCATGGATCACCCCGCCACGAGGCGGCTTGAAGCGGCGCAACAGCTTGACCACAGTGTCATTGGCGCGCACCGAGTGGATCATCAGGGGGAGCCCAGCATCAGCAGCCAGCCGGATCTGAGCCTCAAACAGCGCAAGCTGCCCCTCCTGCGGCACGTGAGAACGGAGGTCCAGCCCGCACTCACCAATGGCCACCAGCCTGGCAGGTTGACTCATCACCAACGCTCGCAGCCGTTCCATCACCCCCTCCCGCTGCTCACCGGTATACCAGGGATGAATTCCCAAACCATAAAAAAGGCCGTCATGCTGATCTGCCAGTGCCATCACACGAGTCCAGTTATCCTCTGCGATGGCAGGAATGATATACTGCGTCACCCCTAATGCCCGGCAACGGGCCAGCAGCGCCTCCCTGTCCTGGTCGAACACCGGAAAGTCGAGATGGCAATGGGTATCTATCAGCTGCATATCACTCACACCTGTTTGCGGTATTTAATGGGTCATTGAACATGATGAACAACAGAAACAACGGCTTTACCCTGATTGAACTGGTGTTGGTGATCATAGTGCTGGGGATCCTGACCGTCACCGCCCTGCCACGCTTTATCAATATCAAGGATGATGCCCTGAAAAGCACGGTCTCGGCGACTGCTGGCAGCTTTGCCAGTGCAGTTCAACTGGCAAATGCCGGCTGGTCGGTGAAAGTGAAGGGGGAGTCTATCGGGCTCTACAACTTGAGTAGCTTTGGCAAAGGCGATCTTGATATTAATCGCTATGGTTGGCCTGTAGGCACGAAAGAGGACTATAACCAAGCGCCAGATACAACATTTCCACCTGGCTCTAACGAAAACCAGATCTCTGTTAACAACGAAGATGACTGCAAGCTACTCTTCACTGGATTACTTGATACAGAGCAGACTGTTCCTGACTTAGACAATAACAACACTGAAACTGACTATAGTTCCGAACTTATTATTGCAGATGACCAAACTGAGATCGGAGGGTTAGAGCATCACAACTGCCGCTATATCCTGCGTGATTCTATCGGCCGCTTCCCGGATCACCACAACGGCCTCGGCTTCGAGTACAACAGTGTTACCGGTGCCGTGACCCGCAATTTTGATTGAGCTCAGCCTCTTCTGCGCAAGCTCGCTCTTTGCTTGAGTCCTCATTATAACGAACCGGTGTGCAGCAGCGCCGGTTCTCCTGAGTGAGCCCCCACTCCTCGCACCACGCATCGTAACGGGCCAGCCAACGCAGCAATACCCCTTTCATCGTCACACCTCCGCCAACAGGTTCAGGTCAAAAACCATCCTAATCAGAGTCGGCAAGGGGAGCAAGGCATCCCCATGACCACGGTCGAGCAAAATAAAAAGAGCTGGTCAGCATGGCTGACCAGCTCTTTAACATTCCCTGAAGAGGTTATCCGACGAGCGATAGCTCATCCGCCTCAAAGGCTCTTCAGTTTCTCTTCCGGCAGAGCCAACTCGTCGTTGTGGTTAACACCGATGCCACGCTCCAGCACATGACGGGCGATGGCGTGCGCTTCTTCCAGCGAGTGCATGCTGTAGGTGCCGCACTGATACTCGTTCAGCTCGGGGATCTTGGCCTGATCCTGCACGGTCAGCACGTCGCTCATGGCCGCCTGCCAGGCTGCGCCAACACGGGCTTCGTCCGGCGCGCCGATCAGGCTCATGTAGAAGCCGGTACGGCAACCCATGGGGGAGATATCGATGATCTCCACGCCGTTGCCATTCAGGTGATCACGCATAAAACCGGCGAACAGGTGCTCCAGCGTATGGATACCGCGCTCGGAGAGGATCTCCTGGTTCGGCACACAGAAACGCAGGTCGAACACGGTAATGGTGTCCTTGTTCGGGGTCTGCATAGTCTTGGCCACACGCACCGCTGGCGCTTCCATACGGGTGTGGTCAACGGTAAAACTGTCCAATAACGGCATTTCTGACTCCTGATTGGGTTACCAGAACCAGCCCCCGCGGGAGAGCTGATCCTTGCATTGTCGATACTGGGCGCCGTAGCGCTGGGCGCGAGCCTCTACCTTGCGCGAGGTTTTCATCAACCACCCCTTGCTGCGATAGCTGCCACGCCGGTAGCCACCCCACCCTTCGTGATAGTTGAGGTACTGGCCATAGGCATCCCACTTGGAGGTGCCATTGAGCCGCTGGGCCTTGTTAGTGTACCAGCCCATAAAATCGATGGCGTCGGCAAAGTCATCGCGATCGCTCCAGCTATTGCCGGTCTCTCGCTGGTAATCAGCCCAGGTCTCGTCTTTCACCTGAGCGTAGCCATAAGCCGAGCTCGCCCGCCCGGTCGGAATAAAGAGGAAATACTCCATCGGCGGCTGGGCGTCGTGTACGAAGGAGGACTCCTGATACATCATGGCCATCACCACATGGATCGGCGTCCCCCACTTCTCGTTCATCTTGAGCGCGGCCTTGTGCCACTCCGGCTTCTCGCGAAAGATCTGGCACAGGTTTTCCGGCTGAGCCGGCGGGCGGGTACTGCACGCAGTGAGTACTGCCAGCAGGCCTGCCACCGCCACGATGCGCTTTCGGGACATCAGAGCAGAACTTGATTTGCTCTCCTGAACATAACGAGGCAAAAACGACATCAGATAGCGTCTTCGTTCTCTTCGCCGGTACGGATACGAATGACGCGCTCCACCTCGCAAACGAAGATCTTGCCGTCACCAATCTTGCCGGTGCGGGCGGTGTTCTGGATCGCTTCCAGACAAGCATCGAGATCCTCATCCTGCACCACCAGCTCCACCTTCACTTTCGGCAGGAAGTCGACCATATATTCGGCGCCGCGATAGAGCTCGGTATGGCCCTTCTGGCGGCCGAAGCCTTTGACTTCGGATACGGTCATGCCGTTGATGCCGATCTCTGCCAGGGCCTCGCGCACATCGTCCAGCTTGAACGGTTTGATGATGGCTTCAATCTTCTTCATGGTGACTCCTTACCAGTTCTGTTTGCCGAACCCGGATGTAATGGGGTAACGGCGATCCTTACCAAAGTTGCGAGCCGTAATGCGGGGCCCGACCGCCGCCTGACGGCGCTTGTATTCGTTGAGATCCACCAGTCGGATCACCTTGCGTACCACAGCTTCCTCGAAGCCCTCCGCCACCATGTCGGCGACCGAGGCATCCTCTTCCACGTAGCACTTGAGAATGGCATCGAGGATGTCGTATGGGGGCAGACTATCCTGATCCACCTGATCCGGCGCCAGCTCCGCTGAAGGAGGACGGTCGATAACCCGCTGCGGGATCACATAGTCGACCGAGTTGCGATATTCGCACAATTTGAATACCAGCGTCTTGGGCACATCTTTCAGCACGTCGAAACCGCCCGCCATGTCACCGTACAGGGTGGCATAACCGACCGCCATTTCGCTCTTGTTACCGGTGGTCAGCACGATACGGCGACGCTTGTTGGAGAGCGCCATCAACAGCACGCCGCGGCAGCGGGCCTGCAGGTTCTCTTCGGTCGTATCGCGAGCGGTACCTTCAAACAACGGCGCCAGCTGGGTCATAAATCCTTCGAACATCGGCTCGATGGAGATGATGTTGAACTCAACCCCCATCCGCTCGGCCTGCTCCTTGGCATCCTCCACGCTCATCTGGGCGGTATAGCGGAACGGCATCATCACCGCCTGCACCTTGTCGGCCCCGATGGCATCGGCCGCGATGGCCAGCGTCAGCGCCGAGTCGATACCGCCGGATAGGCCCAGTACGGCACCATGGAAACCGTTCTTGGTGACATAGTCGCGCACCGCCAGCACCAGCGCCTGATAGGTCTCGGCCAAGGGTTCCAGCGGCGCAGCGGGCTCCCGTTCTTTCACCGGCTGGCCATCGGCAAAACGTACCAGCGCCAGCTCTTCGGCAAACGGGGCCAGTTTGTGGGTCAACTCGCCCTGGCTGTTGAACACCTTGGAGCAGCCGTCGAAAATCAGCTCATCCTGACCGCATACCTGATTGAGGTAAACCAGCGGCAGACCGGTCTGATCGCAGCGCTCGGCCATCAGCTCGCGGCGGATCCAGGGTTTTTCCTGATCGTATGGCGACGCATTGATGGTGAGCAGCAGCTCGGCACCCGCCGCCTTGGCAGCCAGCGCCGGACCCGGCTGCCACAGATCTTCACAGATGAGCAGCCCCAGCTGGTGACCACGGAACGGCACCACGCAGGTCTCGGTTGCCGCGGTGAAGTAGCGCTTCTCATCAAACACGCCGTAGTTGGGCAAGTCCTGCTTGAAGTAACGGGCAATCAGCTTGCCCTGCTCATAGAGTGACGCCGCGTTGTAGAGCGCCTCCCCTTCACGCCAGGGATGCCCCACCAAAATGGCACAGTTGCCCTGCCATTCGGCAACACGAGCCAACGCGGCTTCGACCCGGATCATCAGATCGGCGCGCAGCAGCAGATCTTCCGGTGGATAGCCGGTCAGGGCCAGCTCGGAGCAGACCAGCAGATCGGCACCTTGCTGCTCGGCCTGAGCCGCCGCAGCGAGCACTTTGTCAGTGTTATCTTCGATGGCGCCTACCGTCAGATTCAACTGGGCAAGCATCAGAGAGAGGGCTTTTGCCATGGCGATGCATCTTGTATTCGAAAATGATGGGGAATGATAAAGAAAAGGCGCTGGCTGTGCCAGCGCCCCGGATTCAAGGGGTACAACTTAGATTAGCTGCATTGGTTACACCATTATCCACCAGCAGGGCACAAGGACCACTAATCACCTGACCGTTGGCGGGTGGCGTCATGGCGATGCTGAGGGAAGCAGGTTTCAACAAGTAAGTTTTATTGCCCTGTGCACTGTAGGAGAAGTTCACCACCAAGCTACTATTTTGCGCTGCCGTACAGACATAGGTAGCCGGCTGGTTGTTAGCCTGGGGTTTATCAATACGGCAAGTAGCCCCCGAAGTTGTGGTACTGACATTCAAGCCACTGAAGGTATTTTTGCCGCAAGATACTGGCGCAGTATTGTTGCCATTCCCTTGCTCAAGACACTCTATGCGTCCCGATACAGTGAGAGTTGGCACAGTCTGGGAGCTGGTATCGATCGAGATAGGCATGGTGGCGACCTTGGCCTCACTTCGATCTACCGGTGAGATAAGTGAAGCTGTGATCCCCGAGTTACCTTGGTAGGCCGTCACCTTGATCGATGCACTTTGCAACACGTTGGATGCATCCTTGGTGCTCTTCTTGGCGGACAGATAACCACGGCTGTAGCTACCAAAATAATAGCTGCCAAGATCAACGACTGTCTTGACAGGCTCGTTGGTCACACCGACATAGTCAGAGGCACTGCCAGTCAACTGGCCACTCAATGGCACCAAGCTCCACTCCGCCAGCATGGTCAGATTGATATCCTGAAACGGAACCTTGGCCAACAGATCCTGAGAAGTCAGATCGAGCTTCGAGAGACTGTCCGGCGAGAGCAGATCCACGTAGATACCTCTAGCAATCAACTGGGCGGTCCCCGTATTCATGGTGATCTTGGTGCTGGTATCTCCCCCTGTCGCAGCATTGGCAGGCAACCACTCTGCAAATTCGGTGATCGTCGGCGGCGTGGCCGTGGGGTTTGCGGTCCAGTTGAGGGTGTTTTTCTGCCAGGTGATGTAGGTAGTAACTACGTACTTGATGTAGTTCTGATAGCTGGTCTGGTTTGCGGGCTTGGCAAGAAAATCAGCGCTGGTCACGACAACTTTGATCAGGTTCCAGTCAGGCAGCGGGCGATAGTAACCATCAAGTCTGACAAAGCGGCAGGCATCCACATAATCGCCACTATTGACCGATGAGAGGCCACTGTTGTAACGCAGTCGACTGGTATTGAGTGGAGCGTAAAACTGTTCGAAACTGCTGCCGCTGCCATCGAAATGATCCTTGCAGCAACTGGTGCAGAGACTCGGCTGATCTCTGACACTGCTGTTGAGTACCCCGGTCTGCTTGGTAACCTGGGAGCCCACATTCCAGTACAACAGGTTGCTGCTGGTCAAAATGGCCTTACCGGGCAGGTAGGCATTGACACTCGAGCCATAACTGCAGGAACAGGAGACCGATGCCAGATCCTGCAGCACCTGTTGAGTATTGCCACCATTGTCTGGCTTATAGGTAACAGTCTCGAATTGCACCAGTTTGCCAACAGAACCATCCTTGGAGGTCACGGTGGGCAATGGCTTGCTGGTCTCTTGCTTGCGCCCTTCCTGGTCAATCTGGATGGAAATGACATCGGGCGCGACCCCGGGGGTATAAACCACATGGGGCGGTTCACGACTGGTATCCAACCCCCCGTTAAACTGATTCTGGGTTAATGACTCAACAGGCGATACCGCACCGGAAAGCAACAAGGAATGGGACTGCCCGACGCTGTCGCTCCAACTGACAGTGACATTGACCACCTTTCGGCCAGAATAGGCATGCAAATAACCCGCCGGGATAGCCGTTTGCCAGCCAGAACCATTCCAGTACTGATTGCTGACGGTCCAACTAAGGGCATAAGTCCCACCGCCATCAGGAGGTGTCGCCGAACTGGAACCTGCCGCGATACTGTTATAAGCAGTAAGCGGTGAAACCGCGCTTACCACTCCATTGAAGGTACGAAACGCATCCAGTTTTGACTCCGCCAGACGCATGGCTACCTCATAACGGCGGCTATCCTGGGAGGTATTGAGCAACGAACGAGACATAGCCACCAATCCTGCGACCCCCACTCCCAGCAGAACCAGAGTGATCAAAATCTCTAACAGCCCAAATCCCTTGTGCGGTTTCATACATGCTCCTACCAGTCGCGCCAGCTACCAGGCACCAGATTGATGCTCTGAAACGCAGCCCCATTTTCGATATTGCTCAACACCGCCTGATCATACTTGGCATCAAAGGTACCGTTAGCCGTTTTGCCCAGTTGATAGTTGGCCACCACGGCACCGTTGACGATAGCCCCCCCCTTCAAGCTGATATCAGTAGTCGCCGTAGCAGGCGTGGATGAATAGGCAAACACCAGCCCATAGAGGGTAGCGCTCCCATTGACCATCAGATTGCCATTGCGAACGATGAGTACCACGGGCGCAGCAACCGAGCCGATAGACCCACCCGGTTTGCAGTCTCCATCGACGATAATAAGGCCGCTTGAGGCGGTCGAGAGCGAGTCGCAATTATTCAACCGTTGTACTGCTCGTGACTCCAGATTGGCCCACCCCGTAGCGTCATCATTCTCGTTAAACAGATACCAGACCAGGTCTGTGGGGAATGCCGTATCATTATCTTTGATGTCCGACTGCTTATCACCCTTCTGGCTAATGTAGGTACTGCACCCGCCGCTGTAGTCTCCCTGATGGCAAGTCTGACCAGAACCATTGGTCAAATCCACATTGCCATTCGTCCAGACAGATAACGGAACCCCTGGCCCCCCACCGTTAGGGTTGGCCACCACAGTGAAGTTGCCGGATACTGCCATACCACCGGCAACTGTCAGGGGGGCTGCGGGAGTGCCGGCCAACACGCTTATCTTGATGGCCTTCACCTCAACCTCTGCATTGGCGGTACTGTCCACCAGGGTTGCCATAGTGCGCACTTTAACCGGAACTACGTTCGCCCCACCGACAATCACGGTCGGTTCATCCAGAGCCCACAGGGTATAATTGCCAGCCGAAACAGTGATAGATATACCGCTACTGGGGGTGCGCCAAGCTGCATCCTGCGCAAGCCGTCCGACCCCATCCGAGAGACCCAGCTCGGCCAGTGCCAACGCCTGCCGGTACTGTACTTCATTAAGACTGACACGACGGTCAGCAACCATCAGCTTGCCCACCAGCAAAGAGATGCCAAGCAGGATCACAATAAGCAGCAGCGTAATAGTGAATGTGGTAAAGCCAAGATAACGTTTCATGGCATCAATACCCGTCGTTACGCAGCTTGATATCACGCTGCAAGGTGAGTTTAAGTGCACTATTTGCCTTTAACTGACCCGATATGGCCAAGCGCACCGTTCTCGCGCCAGCCGACGCACTGCTTCCAAGCAGCGAAAAAGTGAGGTCAGTCACCTCAATGGTGTCATCGGTACTGAGTAAATTCCCCGTGCTGCAACTGGTACCGAGCTGCACCCCTTTGTCGGTACTGTCGTAGCTGTAAATAAAGATCTCATTGGCACCGAGGGTTCCATTGTTATCATCATCGTATTTCAGCCGGATACAGCGATAAATCTTGGAACCAGTGATCGTCTCATTCATCAGGTCGCTGCCAGTATCAAAATAGAAGGGGGATCTGGAGCCTGATGCAGCATTGAGAAACACAGTAGCTCCCTGATCGTAACCAGTTCGCTGTACATCACGGGCAATCATGTCCGTGATACTTTGCAACTCCTGATTTAGACGACTTACCTGCATCGATGTTTGATTGGCCTTGAGAATAGTGGCGAACAAGGATGTTACGGCTGCAACCAAAAACAGACCTGCGACCATGGCCACCATTAACTCGACGATGTTAAAGCCTCGTGCTAGACCTAATCGCATGGAGAGCTCCCCGTGACTGGCTCGGTTCTCACTCGCCCATTTGTGGCAATAATAACCCTGTGCTCAGAGGTCCCGTTCTTCAGACAAATAGAACCATTGCCCAAACCGCCACTGCCGTGAAGATCTTTGAATGAGCCTCTACGGTTATTGATTTCAAGAGCATTTTCAGAACCGGATAATTCATAGTTTGTCGTCAGAGTAATGCCGTTAAACTCGCTGGCATCAACGCCCTTGCGACCTTCAATAGCAGAACATGAATCCGAGCAGCTATTACATGCCGAATCAAGAGCGATGCGATAGCACCAATTGGCCTGCCCCGCATTGAATATCTTGAAGATTATCGGTTTATTACGTTTGATAGCCTCAGACTTGAGCAGCATGATATCCGTGTAAACGGCTTGGGTAGCCGCCTTGACTATCTGCTCCTGGCGCAATGACTGATAACTGGGGATGGCTACGGTTAGCAGCAGGGCGACCAGAGCCATGGCGATCATCAATTCAATCATGGTAAAACCGGCTGAGCGCCCCTCTGCGAATTCCATTGGCTAAAGACTCCTTTCTTTTCGCACATGCCAGTAGAGTATGATGTCAGTACTATCCTATAGTATCTATCTGTTTAACGAACCCTGCCGCGCCCATGAGAATCAAACAATCCGGAATCACCCTGCTGGAATTGATGGTGGTCGTTGCCATCGTTGCCATCATTGCCGCTGTCGCCTACCCGAGCTTTACTGACGGTCTGCGTAAATCTCGTCGAGCAGATGCCATCAAGGGCTTGCTGACCATGCAGCTCAAACAAGAAGAATTTCGCATCTCCAATGCCAGTTACAGCAGTGCGATAGCCAGTGTGGGCAACCCAACCAGCGATTACTACACCTTTAGCATTTCTGGCGCCAGCGCCACCGCCTACACACTGGTGGCCACCAGCAAGGGGGCCCAGGTCGGCGACAAGGCCGGCAATACGGCCTGTGATACCCTGACTATCAACAAGGCCGACATCAAGACGCCTGCCGAGTGCTGGAACTGAACGCTACCAGCATTCGGTGGCTGTCATGGTGGCTCGTGATACCCCCTGCAGTCCGCTCTGATCGAGAGTCAACAATCCACAGGGATCGCCATTCATCACACCGGTCGGAATGGCGGTCAGGGTATAACGGGCCCCACTGGCATTGAGCGCTACATTGTAATACGCAGCCCCCCCATCCCTCGGCAGGGTCGCCAAGCCGGCAGAGGCTAGGTTACCGGCGTCGTAATTGCCATTGGCAGTAAACTCCCGCTCCAGATATTGCGCCGCTTCCAGCAACACTGCCTTGGCTTCGGCCCGCTTGGCAGCCGCCATGTAGTTGTTGTAACTGGGATACGCGATCGCGGCCAGAATGGCGACCACTGCGACCACTATCATCAACTCAATCAGGGTAAAACCACGTTCCATGCCAACCTCTACTCCAGTTGCAACCAAGACTGGCGGCCACCCAGATCGCCTGCCCCCTCTTCCAGCGTGACCGAGATATTTCCGCTGGAGCCGCTGATATATTTGCGCTCCATCTCGGCATCTTCCACTACGCTTGGCGTCGTGGTGAGCTCATCAAATTGCTTGCCGCTGACCGGCACCTTGATGTCATTGCCGGCTTCATCCTCGATCGCGACGTAATCATCATCGTTGACGGCCCCGTCGCCGTTAACATCAAACACCGAGTAGGTGAGTCTGGCCCCCGAGATGGGATCCAGCTCCATCAGCCAGGAGCGGCCACCAAAGTCACAGGCATCCGCCGACGGGATCAAGGTATTGAAGATCAATCGCTTATGCCGATAGAGCATCTCGGAGACGGCCCGCTCACCGACCCCCTTGCTCAAGCTTGGCGATTTCAATAGCAGATACCAACCCTTTTGGCTGGTGTAATTGACATTCCGGTTGGAGACAACCCTCACGTTGAACTTGATAGTGGTGCCGTTGGCCACAAACTCATGGGTGATGCTCTGCTGCAACAGCTGGCTACTGAGCACGGTAGCCCCCGTATCCCAGATACCGTACACCGCTTCCAGCCTCGGCGTGGCGGGAACCAGTTTGTCATCATTGGTAAAATAACTGCCAGTCCCCATCATCACCATAACCCCCCCTTTAGGGTGCCGAATAGCCAAAGGACGCATGGTGATCGGCTGACGCGTACCGGCACTGCAGCTGCCATTACAAGCCTGGAACAGCGGCTTGGGCTTGTTGCCCGTTTTCAAAGCACTTCCCCACTGGGCACTGTTTTTGTCAGTCAGATCGAATTTCCACAGATTGCCGTGCAGGTCACCGGCATAGACATAGTCGACAACCCTGTCCCCGTCTTGATCTACCGGCAAGGGGGAAGATAGACCGTTGGGCTCGCTGGAAGACCCTACCTCGGTATCAATCTCTTTGATGATGGCGCCAGTCGCCAGATCCAGCACAAAAAGCCTCGCAGTCTGACTGGTGCTGTTGTAACCATTCGCAACCAGAGCAACCCATTTGTTGTCGGCTTTGACACGTACCAGAGTGGGTGCCGCCAGTGCAACCCCCATTTCGCTATCGGTGAACTCCCACAGCATCTTGTCGGCGGTGAAGTTATCCGGGGCCGTCACATCGATGGCAAATACCGCCTTGCCACCGGCACCGGTGGATCCCAGCAAGATGCTCTTCCAGCGACTGCCCAGATAGGCATCGCTCACCCTGGGCGTCCCATCCACATAGTAGCGATGGCTGTAATTCGGTCTGGTCAACTGATTCAGCTCGCCCAGCAGGCTGGACGGGATATAGGCCAGTCGCTCGACACCGTCGGCGACTCGAAATCCGTGCAGCATACCGTCATTGGCACCGACATAGAGCATGGGTGGGCGGCGGGTAATCGCCGTCGAGCTTAGAAAAGCCTGGTAACCCTCCCGCTCGGTCTGGGTCAGACCGGCTGCACTGCTGTAACCGTAATCACGCTTGCCCACGTAGACGGGATCAGAATTGATGATGTCGCCGAGCAGATCACTACGATTACGAAACGCACCACCATTGCGCTGCTCACCACTGCGATCACCGCGCAGATAGGCGACACGGCTTTCTCCCTGGTTGTCACCAGCGACATTGAATAGAGCCCGGTTGGTCACATTCAGCGTATCCCAACGAAAGGGGATGCCGACACCATCTTGCCGGGTGAAGATATTGCGTGCCGAAGGCTCGGGGATCAAGGTAGCGGCATCCCAAGCGATCTCCCCAAGGGTGCCATCGCTGTTCAGCGGGATCGAGACCAGTTGCCCCGACCAGTCGCCGCTGTTGTAGCGGGCCTGGTAGATGTGGGTATTGCTGTCCAGCCGGGTTGCGTTGGCGGTCACTGAACTGGCTGAGCTGTTACGGGCGGCAATCTGTGCCAGCGTACTGCTCAGGGCTGCGGCGAAGGTATCGGGATCTGCCGCGCTGAAGAAATTCCCTTTGCTGTTGACGGCCGCATGCCACAGATCATCGATTTTCTTTGCATCGGAGCCGTAGGGGCTGGGCCAACTCACAGGCTTCCCGCTGGCAGGGTTCAAGGTGCCGTTGACCCCCAATCCGACCGTGAAGTTGACCAGATGCTGCCAATTAGCGGGATCCTCCGTGCTGGTCGGAACCTTGTTTGCGAGATCGGGACGCAGATCCGTTTTCCAGTAATGGTAAGCCACATCAGCCAAGGTATCAGCGGTTCCATCATTGTCTTGGTCACCGACCGCAGGGTCAGGATCATAAGCTCGTCCCTCACTCCAGTAACCATCGGTCATCAGGATGTTATAACTCTGGCGACAGGTAAGATGAGGAAGCGTGCTACCGGCACTGACGGCCCAGGGGCCATCGCCACCCGTCTTGGAAAAGTAGTTTCCCACATGCTGGAGGCTGGTCCGCAGTGGAGTACCGGCAGCTGGAATATCTCGGCTATAGAGATCTTTGAAAAAGTCACTGCGATTAGTACCCGAAAAAGCGGCTACATCACGGATCACACTACCGCTGGCGTTGATGGTGGCAAAACCGACTCGCAGCGATTGCCCCTGACTGGCAAAGGCACGCCCAATGCCAGCTCGTGCTGCCAGGATCCGCGAACGGTAATAGGTATACCAGTTGGCAAAGTTCTGGATCTCCTCGTCATAGCTACAGGCAGGCGCGCTCTTGCAGTCGCTGCGATTGGGCCGCCCAAGGTAACTTGACGTGCTTTTACTTATCTCCACCCTGTTATAGCTACTCACCTTCTTGACATCACCGCTACCTTTGTAGTCGAAATAGACGGCAGGCCAGAACTCTTCCGTTTTATTTACTTCATCATCATTAAATTTTTTATAGAAAGTAGCGTTATCGGCATTTGCGTACTCCGTACCTTCATTGGTCAAATCACGGCACGACCTATCGGGATTCTTCAATGGATTGTGCGGGGCGCAGGTAATTTTGGCATTACTCATCAAGGTGCCATCCGCCTTGACCCAAGGGCGATAGGTCAACTGCGGATTGTAATAAAGCTTGTTGTTATGGCTGGAACGGGTGTAGGCATTACGATTACTGCCCGCAGCAAAGGTCACGGTACGATTATCGTAATCATCGCTACCATAGACCTTGTTAGCACGTGGGTAGACATAACGCGCATCGTTCTCGATCAAGGACTCGGGCATGATCTCGAAATGCATCGAACCCGAATCATCCAGGGTAAACATGATATTGGGATCGGCCCGGGTGCCGAGATAGAGGGGAACCTGGGCAATATCGAGCGCCGCCTGTGCCGAAGCACAGCAGAGCATCACCGAAAGGCCAAAACCAAGTTTGCCCATACACCGCCTCCTAGCGACTATAGGTCGATTGCAACAGCACCCGGCTCTCGTCAGAGAGACCAAATCCCCTTGCAGTAATACGATATAGACGACGCTCACTGATGGGCTCATCGACTGCCAGATCCTCGCTCCCCCCCTGGGTATAGGGCAACCGTTCGATAAAGTATTCGGGAGCGCGCCCCGCCAGACCACTGTTGGTATAGGTACGCCAAGCGGTCGAAGGGGAGGCAGGATCCACCGCGGTGTCGATAAATTCATACAGGCCCGCGCTGTTGTCATAGGGACCCGAGTTGCCAGCCTCGATATAGCGCTCGGCAGCGCGCAGGCCCGCTTCTGCCGCCTGCAATGCCTGCAGCGCCTCTTTCTGGTTACCCGCCATCTTCTCTTGCAACTGCGCCCCACGCATACTGGCCATACCCAGCAGGCTCACCATGACCAGAAAAATCAGGCTGATCACCAGCGCCATCCCCTGCTGTCGATCCATCATGACTGGGCTCCTCAAGGTAGCCGATTGCGCAGCGCAACTGTGGTTTCGGCGACCCAGTACCAGTTGCGATCGGTCGCCCGGAAGGTGGCTCCGGCAAAGCTAAGGGCCTGCGGAGACGACACCACATTGCCTTGGTTACTGCGCATAAGAAGCTGTACTCCAATCCCCAGTACATTGTTCCAGTTTGGATTGCTGGCGGCGCTCACATAGCGATCTGCCGCCCGATCCCGGTTCTGATCCTCGCCGAATGTAAGTTGCATATTGGCCACCCCTTCGATAAGGGGCATACCTGCAGCCACCCCGTTCTTGCGATAAAGCGCGTAGGGGCTGCTGGCAGAGGGGCGGGCGATATAGTAGAGACGGGTTTCCACCCTGTTCACGACCGAGCCAAGACCAAACCGCTCCTCGGGTGGGCTGCTGGCCCCCCCCCAGGAACTGCTGGCATTGCCTGGCGTATATTTGTTGTCATTGGAGTGGACGATATTGACCTCACGCCCCCCTGCCACGCCCTGTACTTTGGAGACCTGAAATATTCTGGCCTTCTGACAGTCGGAGACCATGACGATATCTCCCTCGCACAGATCGCTATAACCCTGTGCGCCGGAACCACAATAGTCGGCCTTGCTGGATAGCTGCTGCACAAACAGCTGGGCGGCACTGTTATGATTATCACGACTGAGCGGAACCCCAACCCCAACCGGCCCCTGAACCAACAGGATATCGCTACCCGGCATGGGTCTGGGCTCGGAACCGCTGAACAGAGCAGACAGCTCGGCTGGCAAAGTGGACGTCACATTGTCGTAACCACGCAAAAAGGTGGTGAAGTTGTAGGGCAGTGCCGTACTGTTATTGAGGGTATTGGTGATATTGACCCCCTGTTTGCTGAGACACCCCTGATAGCCCACCATACGCAGCTCTTTTTGCAGCAGATTGGTGGCAAATCCGCTATCTTCCCGCACCCGGGCAATGGCCTCGCCAGTGAGATAGGTTTTGTGATTGCCGAGAAACACCTGAATCATGACACCCACCGTTATCAGCGAGAGCACCAAGGCGATCATCACCTCGACCAAGCCGATCCCGTGCTGGTGTAGCGGCAAACCGCTCCTGCTCATAGGTCCGTCCTCAGGATCATGCTGCGCGACGCAGGATCAGTCGACAGCCGACTGCTATCCCACTGAATAGTGATGGTGGCCCTTCCGGCACTGACCGATACGGCGCCATCGCCACCTGGTAGCTCGGCTACGACCCGCTTCCAGTGTTGCAGATCCTGAACCGCCATAGAGCTACCCGAGACAGTTTCGCCCAAGTCGATATTGTATTGCCCGTTCAGAGCCGCGCTGCGATTAGCCCGCATCATGTCGTTGATCATGTATGCATACTGGGTCGCCTCGGTACGCGTCAGCGCCGACTGGTTACTCTTGAGAGCCTGCAGTTGCAGAGTCGCCATGCCCAGAATACCGATGGAGAGCACCAGTACCGAGATCATGATTTCAAGCAGTGACAAACCCCGTTCTCGCATCATGGGCAGCTAGCCTCGGTAATGGAAGGGCGACCAGCCACTGTGATGTTGATATCACGGGAGGGCTCATTTCGACACTCATCAGGACGCAGGGAAAATACCCGTGCCAACGGAGTGCGGCCATCAAGAAAACCCTCGCTATTAAAACGCAGCAGGGAGGTATTGCTGCTCAATACCCCGCCCCCCATGTCGGGAAAGCCTCGCAACAACTCACCATTATCCAGTATGCCGTTACCGTTGCCATCGACCCAGATCTGCCAGCCAGCCTCCCAGTGATGCTGGGTCAGGTTATCGGCAGAGGCGGAGAGGGTCACTACCGTGTTGCGGCGAATGGCTTCTGAGCGGGCAAGGTTGATGGCCGCAACAAAGTTGTTAGCCTGAGTATTGAGAGAAATAGTGCGCAGCAAAGCGTTGAAGGAAGGAACCCCCAACGTGAGTAACAAAGAGACGAGCGCTATGGTGACCATAAGCTCGATAAGGCTAAAACCTGAACGCAAAAACATCCTGTTTCGCTCTGATTTGTTCCAGGAGGACAGACACACTCCATGTGTGCTAAGCCAGAGTAAGGGCTTGCTGGCAGTCTATGCCGGGCACTTGGTGTTTCAATCCCGGCAATGCAAAAGTTCGAGCTGCATCATCAATTTTCGCTGCAATCTGGTTGCGAACATGAAAATAGGACTCGTTAGAGCCAAAAAAAAACAAAGCCACCTCAACGAGGTGGCTCTGGCAATAAACCGACATCCAGCGAGATGAGAGGGATCAGAGGATCCGCAGCTCTGGCGGCACTTCAAACACCACGTTCTCTTCACGGCCAGGATGCTCGGCGACCACCTTGCCTCCCAGCTCCCGCAAGCGGGCAATCACGGACTGCACCAGCACCTCGGGGGCGGATGCGCCGGCAGTGACGCCTATCGCCTTCACCCCTTCCAGCCAGCTCGCCTCAATCATCGACGCATCGTCGATAAGATAGGCTCTGGCGCCCACCTTCTCGGCCAGCTCGCGCAGACGGTTGGAATTGGAGGAGTTGCGAGACCCCACCACCAGCATGGCGTCCACCAGCCCTGCCATCTCCCGCACCGCATCCTGACGGTTCTGGGTGGCGTAGCAGATATCGTCCTTGCGCGGCCCCTGGATCTTGGGGAAGTGCTTGCGCAACGCATCGATGACGTCAGAGGTCTCATCCACGCTCAGGGTGGTCTGGGTGACAAAGCAGAGGTCATCCGGGTTCTTCACCTTGAGCTTGGCCACATCTTCAGGCGTCTCCACCAGATACATGCCGCCTTCGCGATTCTCGTACTGCCCCATGGTCCCGATCACCTCGGGGTGACCGGCGTGGCCGATGAGCACAGCCTCGGAGCCCTTGCGGCTGGCGCGATGAACCTCCATGTGCACCTTGGTCACCAGCGGACAGGTGGCATCGAATACCTTGAGGGCGCGGGATTTGGCCATCTCGCGCACTGTCTTGGCCACGCCGTGAGCAGAAAAGATGACGATGCTGTCGTCAGGCACCTCGTCCAGCTCCTCGACGAAGACAGCGCCCGCCTCTTTCAACTTGTTCACCACATACCGGTTATGCACCACTTCGTGGCGGACATAGATGGGGGCACCGAACTTCTCCAACGCGCTCTCGACAATGCTGATGGCACGATCGACACCGGCGCAAAAACCGCGAGGGTTAGCGAGCAGAATATCCATTAATGCACCTTCTCCTCATCATCAACGCCCAGGATCTCCACCTCGAAGGTGACGGTATGACCGGCCAGCGGGTGGTTGAAATCGACCGTCACCGACATCCCGGCTACCGCCCGGATAATGCCCGGCAGCTCGCTGCCATTGGGCTGATCGAACAGGATGATGGTGCCGACTTTTGGCTCCACATCGGCGCCAAATTTGGCACGGTCGAGATGGTAGATATTGTCGGGATTGGAGAGACCAAAGGCCTCTTCCGGCGCCAGCGTGAAGCTCTTGCTCTCCCCTTCGCTCAGCCCCAGCAGGCACTGCTCAAAGGTGGGGGTCAGGCTGCCATCGCCCATCCGCAGGCGGGCAGGTTTGCCGTGCAGCGCCGTGCTGTCGGCAACCGAGCCATCTTCCAGCTTGATGGAGAAGTGGAACAGCACGCTGCTGTTAGCGGTGATCTGCTGGCTCATGCCTGCTCCTTTTTCTCACCACGGAAACCGTCCAGCACAATCATGGCGGCCCCGATAAAGATAAAGCTGTCGGCCAGATTGAATGCCGGCCAGTGCGCACGCTGCCAGTAGAAGTCGAGGAAATCGACCACATGGCCCAACACCAGTCGATCAAAGACGTTGCCAAGGGCGCCGCCGATGATGAGTGAATAGGCGATACCGCTCCAACGCTGGGTCACCGACTGCTTGCGCAGCCAGTGGATCAGCAATCCACAGATGGCAAAAGCCAGCACCGCGAAGAACCAGCGCTGCCAGCCCCCCTGATCAGCCAGAAAGCTGAATGCGGCCCCCTTGTTGTAGACGTGAACCAGATTGAAGAAGGGGGTGATCTCCACCCCCGGGTAACCAAATGGCAGCAACTTGACCACGGCGAGCTTGCTCGCCTGGTCCAGTACAAAGGCCAGCACTGCCAGCCACAGCCAACGCAGGCCGCTTTTATGTTGAGTCATGTTCATCAGGCAAATTGACGAGTTTCGCCGTCACCCTCAACGTTGGTCACACAGCGACCACAGATCTCTTCGTGACCCGCGATGGTGCCCACATCTTCTACATGGTGCCAACAGCGGTCGCACTTGGCGGCAGCAGACTGGGCCACGCTCAGCCACAGGTCATCACGCTCGGTCGCCACAGAGCCTTCCGGCGCAGTGTCAGCCTCAACCACATTGGCTTTGGAGGTGAGCAGCACGAAGCGCAGCTCATCAGCCAGGGCATTCAGGCGTGCAGCCAGCTCCGGCTTGGCGAACAGGGTCAGCTCGGCCTGCAGGGAGCCGCCGATACGCTTCTCGCCACGGGCCACTTCCAGCGCCTTGTTCACTTCACCACGCACGGTGAGGATCTCGGCCCAGAAATCGTCGTTGAGGGTTTCACCCGCTTCCAGCCCGAACAGGCCGTCGTACCACTCTTCGGTGAAGACGAACTCGCCGCGCTCACCCGGCAGCAGTGCCCAGATTTCATCGGCGGTGAAGCTCATGATCGGCGCCATCCAGCGCACCATGGCCTCGGCGATGTGATAGAGGGCTGTCTGGCAGGAGCGACGGGCCAGGCTGTCAGCCTTGGCGGTGTACTGACGATCCTTGATGACATCCAGATAGAAGGAGCCCATCTCGATGGAGCAGAACTGCATCAGCTTCTGGGTTACACCGTGGAAGTTGTACTCGTCGAATGCCGCCATGATCTCGGCCTGTACCGCTTTGGCACGACCCACAGCCCAGCGATCCACCACCACCATGTCGGCAGGTGCCACCATGTCGGTCGCCGGATTGAAGCCGTTCAGGTTGGCCAGCAGGAAGCGGGCTGTATTGCGAATACGGCGATAAGCATCGGCAGAGCGCTTGAGGATCTCATCGGAGACAGTCATCTCGCCGGTGTAATCAGTGCTCGCTACCCACAGACGCAGGATGTCGGCACCCAGCTTGTTCATTACGTCTTGCGGGCTCACCACGTTGCCGATGGACTTGGACATCTTGCGACCCTGACCATCCACAGTGAAGCCGTGAGTCAGCACCTGGTTATAGGGAGCCTTGTCTTTCATGGCCACACCGATCATCAGGGAGGACATGAACCAGCCACGGTGCTGGTCAGAACCTTCCAGATACATGTCGGCCGGCTTGCCGTTGAACTCGGGACGGGCATCGACCACGGAGGCGTGGGTAGAACCGGAGTCAAACCAGACGTCCAGAGTGTCAGGCACCTTGTCGTACATGTCTGCATCGGCACCCAGCAGCTCGGCCTTGTCCAGATCCCACCATGCCTGAATACCGGACAGCTCGACCCGCTTGGCTACTTCGTGCATCAGGCGCACGGATTCCGGATGCAGTTCCTGGGTCTCTTTGTGGACGAACAGGGAGATAGGCACACCCCAGGTGCGCTGACGGGAGATACACCAGTCAGGACGGTTCTCAACCATCGCCTGAATGCGGTTTTTACCCCAGGCCGGTACCCAGCCGCTCTGGCCTTGCTGGGCAATACCGTCCTTCTCGATGCGCTCGATCTCTTCCAGCGCGCGCTTGCGCAGACCCTTCTGCTCCATGCTGATGAACCACTGCGGAGTAGCACGGAAGATGATCGGGGTCTTGTGACGCCAGCAGTGCGGATAGGAGTGGTTGAACACCTTGTGATGCAGTAGGGCGCCGCGTTCGGTCAGCACTTCGATCACGGAGGCATTGGCCTTGAACACATGCTGACCGGCAAACAGTTCGGTATCAGGCAGGTAAACGCCATTGCTGCCAACCGGGTTGGCCACTTCCAGACCGTATTTCTGGCCGACTACGAAGTCTTCCTGACCGTGGCCAGGGGCGGTGTGTACGGCGCCGGTACCGGCATCCAGGGTAACGTGATCACCCAGTACCACCGGCACATCGAAGCTGTAGAAGGGGTGGTTGAAGCGCAGCAGCTCGAGCGCGGCACCCTTGGCATAGCCCAGATTGTGGAACTTCTCGATACCGGCGCGATCCATCACGTCCTTGACCAGCTCGGCGGCCAGGATCAGACGCTCTGGGTGCTCACCTTCAACCTGCACCAGTGCGTAATCCAGATCGGCGTGCATGGCGATGGCGCGGTTGGCTGGCAGGGTCCACGGAGTAGTGGTCCAGATCACCGCAGAGATCGGGCCCTTGCCGGTGTGGCCTTCGGCGCAGTCAAACTTGGCGGCAACGGATGCCTCATCAACGGCCTTGAAGCGCACATCGATGGAGGGGGAGTTCTTGTCGTAGTACTCCACTTCGGCTTCAGCCAGCGCGGAGCCGCAATCGGTACACCAGTGCACCGGTTTGGAACCTTTGTGCAGGTGGCCGTTTTCAACGATCTTGGCCATGGAGCGGATGATGTTGGCTTCGGTGCCAAAATCCATGGTCAGGTAGGGATGTTCCCAGTCGCCCAGCACACCCAGACGGATGAAGTCGGTCTTCTGCGCTTCGATCTGGGTCTTGGCGTATTTGCGGCACTCGGCGCGGAATTCGGCAGCGGAAACCTTCTCGCCCGGCTTGCCGACCATGCCTTCCACTTTCAGTTCGATAGGCAGACCGTGGCAATCCCAACCCGGCACATAGGGGGAATCGAAACCGGAGAGGCCCTTGGACTTGATGATGATGTCTTTGAGGATCTTGTTGACCGAGTGACCGATGTGAATGTTGCCGTTCGCATAGGGGGGGCCATCGTGCAGAATGAAAGAAGGCTTGCCCGCTTTGGCGCGGCGAATAGCGCCGTAGAGATCCTGATCGTACCAACGTTTCAGCATGTTGGGTTCGCGCTTGGCCAGATCGCCACGCATCGGAAACTCGGTTTCCGGAAGATTCAGGGTGTGTTTATAGTCGCTCATCAGTCCTGGGTTCCCTTCTTTTCTAAAAGAGTGCTGGGTAAATTGAATTGTGGCAGCCCGAACCAGGCTCGGGCCGCCAGGGCATCTCGTTCGATCTGCTCTTTCAAGGCAGTGAAAGAGGCAAACTTCTGCTCTTCGCGCAGCTTGTGGCGAAGCAGCACCTTGACCTGCTGACCATATAGATCACCAGAAAAATCAAATAGATGTACTTCCAATCTGGCTTGTGTACCGCTCAAGGTCGGCCGAACACCCACATTGGCTACACCGGGGAAGGTCTTGCCGGAACATATCACTTCCACCGCAAACACGCCACCGACCGGGATCACCTGACGCTTGAGGGCCAGATTGGCGGTGGGAAAACCTATGGTGCGCCCTAGCTTGTCGCCGTGGGCCACCCGGCCGCTGATGGTGTAGGGGCGGCCAAGCATCAGCTCCACCTCCGCCATCCGGCCCGCCTTAAGGGCTTCACGCACCAGGGTGCTGCTGACCCGCTGCCGTTCGAGCTGGAAGCTCTGGGTGCTGATCACCTCGAAGCCGAAGCGATGGCCCGCCTCCTCCAGCAGGTGGAAATCCCCTTCCCGCCCCTTGCCGAAGCGAAAATCATCGCCGACCACCAGATAGCGCACCCCGAGCTTCTCCACCAGCAACTGCTCGATGAAGGTCGAGGCCGCCTGCTCGGCAAAACGGTGGCTGAAGCGCACGCAGAGCATGCGATCGATATGCAGCCCCTGCAGCGCTTCGTACTTTTCCCGCAACCGGCTCAGCCGGGCGGGCGCTGCCGTGCCGGCAAACAGTTCCAGCGGCTGCGGCTCAAACAGCATGACGCAGGCGGGCAATCCCAGCTGGGCCGCTTTCTCCTTGAGACGTGCCAATACCGCATGGTGACCCTGATGAACCCCATCAAAGTTGCCAATGGTTAATACACATCCCCGGTGACGGGGCTTGAGATTGTGAATGCCGCGAATAAGCTCCATCAGTGCCTTGTGCGTTGCTGCCATGGAAATCGGCGGATTATATATCAGGCAGCAGGCAGGGTCAGCCCTCATAGCCTGATTTCAACTATCCGGGCCCAATCACGCCCCCTGCGGCGCCATGAGGCACTATCCCCATGGCGCCGCAGGATCACGGCTACTGCTGCCCCGATTTAAGGTGACGCGGCCGAATGCCCAGCAGCAGCAACACCACGGCATAGACCGCAGCCCCCAGCGACAGCAGCATGGTCAGCTGCAAACTGGCCTTGCCCATGCTCCACGCCCCCCACTGGGCCAAATCCGGCGACAGATAGGCGAGCACACAGCCCATCAGCACGCTGGCGACCAGCAGCTTGAGGCAGAACACGCCAGTATGGCGGGAGGGACGATAGACGCTCTGCTGGTACAACCCCTTGAACAGCAAGGCCGCATTCAGAGTGCCCGAGCAGGCGGTCGAGAGCGCCAGCCCCACGTAACCGAGCGGGTAGATGAAGATGAGGTTGCAGACCATGTTGGCAATCATCGACATCACCCCGATCCGCACCGGCGTCTTGGTATCCTGACGGGCGTAATAACCGGGGGCCAGCACCTTGATCAGCATCAGGGAGAGCAGACCGGTAGTGGAGGCCAGCAGGCTGGCGCTCGACATGCTCACTTCATGCAGGCCAAATTCGCCGCGCATGAACAGCACTCGCAAAATGGGCTCGCGCATGACCGCAATGCCTATCATGGCGGGCAGGCCGAGCAGCATCACCATCCGCACCCCCCAATCCATAGTGCGGGAGAAGTCCGCCGGATCGGCATCCACATGCTTCTTGGCCAGCGCTGGCAGGATCACGGTACTGATGGCCACCGCAAACAGCCCGAGGGGGAACTCCAGCAGGCGATCCGAGTAGTAGAGATAGCTGATGGCACCAGTCGCCAGGAAGGAAGCCAGCATGGTGTTGACCAGCAGGTTGATCTGGCTGACCGAGACCCCGAACAGGGCCGGGATCATCAGTGTGCGGATCTTCACTACCCCAGGGTGATTCCATCCCCACTTGGGCCATACCAGCATGTTGATTTGGCGCAAAAAGGGGTATTGGAACAAAAACTGCACCAAACCGCCCAAAAAGACACCAATCGCCAGCGAGATCTCAGGTTTGTCCATCAGCGGTGCAATCCACCAGGCCGCGGCAATCATTGTGATGTTGAGAAACACCGGCGTAAACGACGAGACCGCAAAGCGGCCGAAGGTGTTGAGGATAGCCCCCGCCATGGCGGTAAAGGTGATGAACCAGAGGTAAGGGAAGGTGATTTTGAGCATCAGACTGGCGAGCTCGAACTTCTCGGCCGCAGGGCCGCCATGCAGCCAGTCCCAGAACCAGCCCCAGCCAAACAGCGCGGTCAGCACACCCGACCCCAGCACACCGAGCAGGGTGACCACAGTCACTATGCCCCCCAACGTACCCGCCACCGCAGCCAGCAATTCACGCACTTCCCCCTCGTCGCCATTTTTCTTGTACTCCGTCATCACGGGAACAAAGGCCTGGTTGAAGGCACCTTCGGCGAACAGGCGACGCAGAAAGTTGGGAATGCGATTGGCAAAAAAGAAGACGTCGGCGGCCACCCCTGCACCAAGCAGATTTGCGATGACCACATCGCGAACCAAGCCCATTACGCGGGATGCCAGCGTCATTCCGGACACTATCATACCGGATTTGATCAATTTCTTACTCAAGACGAGGCCTCTGGAACTGTCAGAATGAAAAGAATGCTGCTAGAATCGGCCGACAGTTTAACCGTCTCCCTACTGACACACCACCGGGAGGCGGTGTTTATTTGCACAAATCATTTGACAATATGTGGTTGGAAGGGCATATTTCCGGGCCTTTTCAATACACTCGCTAAGACAGTTTTAGGAGTTTTACCTTGGCTAACATCAAATCTGCTAAGAAGCGCGCTCTTCAGTCAGAAAAACGCCGTCAGCACAACGCCAGCCGTCGTTCCATGACCCGTACCTACCTGAAGAAAGTCATTGCTGCTATCGCCTCTGGCGACAAAGCTGCTGCGACTGCCGCTTTCGCTGTTGCTCAGCCGATCATGGATCGTATGGCGACCAAAGGCCTGATCCACAAGAACAAAGCTGCTCGTCACAAGAGCCGCCTGTCTGCCCAGATCAAAGCTATGGCTTAATCAGCTTCTGCTGATCAAAGCTGAAAAAACCGGCCTTAGTGCCGGTTTTTTATTTATCTGCGCTGCAATAAAGTCGATGCAGCAAACTAATCATTTCACGCACCTCATGGCTGCGCAGCGAATAGTAGACCGTCTGGGCCTCTTTGCGCGTCGTCACTAGCTCATCCCGCCGCAGCAGCGCCAGATGCTGTGACAAGGCCGACTGACTCAATCCCAGTCGCTCGTTGAGCTCCCCCACTGACAGTTCGCGCTCCAGCAACTGGCACAGAATAAACAGCCGCCGCTCGTTGGCCAGCGCCTTGAGCAAGGCCACCGCTTTACTCGCATTGGCTTCCATCTCTTCAAGTTGCATCACATCTCTCCTCTACCACTCATCGCCGATGATACGTGGTGACGGGCTGTTTTAAAACGACAGGGTGGCTGGCTGGATGGCGGAGAAGTTCTCCTGGCCGGAAAAGAGAAAGGTAAAATCGCTCTCGCAGACCCGCTTTACCGCCGGATGCTGGATCATCCGCTCGGCGAAGATGACGTAATACTCCTCCATCAGATCCTGAGTTTCCCCGATCAACATCACCCCCTCCCCCTCAAGGATCTCCTCCCGGTAGATGGTAGGGGCCATGAAGATGCCCTGATTGAAGAAGCCAAACGCCTTCATCAAGGCGGCATCATCAAACTCGCCAAGAATGCTGGGGGAGACACCCTGCTGCTCGAACCACTGGGTCAGCTGACGCCCCATGGCGGTACGGCGACCGGGGATCAACAGCTTGCGCTCTTCCAGACAGGCAGGAAAGGGCTTTTCAGGCAGCGGCGCCTTGCAGAAGAAGCTGACGCCACAGCCGCCCAGCCGTTTGGAGAGCAATCCAGCATGCTGGCTGGAGTCCACCGGACAGTCGGAGAGGATCATGTCGAGCTTGTGCTCGCTCAGCTGCTCCAGCAGTAGTTCGTGGGTCGATTCGAAACAGCGCAGATGGATGGAACCATCATTGGGGATGACAGAGAGCAGCACGCGGCTGGCAAGGCGCTTGGAGAGGGCATCGGCGATGCCGACGTCGAACAGGATCTGGCTCTCATTGCGGTAGTTGACGATATCGAGCATCTCGTAGGAGAGGCTGAACATCTTGTCGGCATAGCGAAACACCAGCTGGCCCAGCTCGGTCGCCTCAAGAGAGCGCCCCTTGCGTTTGAGCAGCTTGCCCCCGAGGCGCTGCTCCAGCAACTTGATCTGGCCGGTGACGGTTTGCGGGGTCAAAAAAAGGGCTTCCGCTGCCTGGGTAACGGAGCCCTTCTTCTGAGTCATCCAGAAATAGTAGAGATGGTTGTAGTTAAGGTGTGACATCCGATGGGGTTCCCGCTTGACGCGGACTCCGGTAGCAGCTGAGTTCAACCGCCAGAATGTCATACATGTCGCTGACCGAGTCAACCTTGTTCGCGCCAAACTGCTCCATCAGACTGGCCTTGAGGCGTGCCTTGTCAGGCATCCGGTCAGCGCAATAACGCTTGTTGGAACGCTTGACCATCTCGCCAGCCCGGCTGCTCAGCGCCCGTTCGGAGAAGGTCTCGCCAAAGCGCGCCTTGGCCTGCTTGTCCCCCAGCAGCAGGGCGCTGTCTACCACCCCGTTGAGATAGGCCGAACAGCTGGCCGAACCAGCCTCCTGTCGACACTCTTCAAACCCGCCAGCTAATCCCATAGGACTGACCAAGAAGAGCAGTAACCATGCCTGTTTTCTCATAAACCCTCCGCATTCTGGTCCCCATCACTCTTGGGGAGTGACAATCGCAAGGCCAGATAGCCAACCAGCGCTGCAATGCTGGATCCAACGAGGATCCCGAGGCGCGAGTAGCTGCCGTAATCCAGCCCACCATGCTCAAAGGCCAGTGACGCGATAAACATCGACATGGTGAATCCGATACCACAGAGGATGCTGACCGCAAAAATCTGCTTGAAGTTAACCCCGGGCGGCAACTGGGCGATACCCAGTTTGACCGACAGCCAGCTGATGGTAAACACCCCGAGCGGCTTGCCGATAAACAGTCCCAGCATGATGCCCATGGGCACCGGATTCAACAGGGAGGAGAGACCTATCCCCTCAAGGGATACCCCTGCGTTGGCAAAGGCAAACAGCGGCAGGATCAGATAGGCGCTCCAGGGATGTAACGAGTGCTCAAGATGCTTGAGTGGCGACTCATAACGCTTCCCCTTGAGCGGGATCATAAATCCGACCACCACACCGGCCAACGTCGCGTGAACGCCCGACTTGAGTACAGCAACCCAGAGCACCAGACCAACCAGCATGTAGAGGCTGATCCTGTCCTCGCCACGACGGTTCATCCAGAATAGGGTAAAGGTAGCCAGAAGGCCGATCGCCAGCGCCTCAAGCGACAACTGCTGGGTATAGAAGAGTGCGATGATGATGATGACGCCGAGGTCATCCATGATGGCCAGCGCCAGCAGGAATACCTTGAGGCTCACCGGCACCCGCTTGCCGAGCAGCGCCATCACCCCGAGGGCAAAGGCGATGTCGGTCGCAGCCGGGATCGCCCAGCCAGCACGCGCCACTTCGTCCGAATAGTTGAAAAAGGCGTAGATCAAGGCTGGAGCCAGCATGCCGCCCACCGCCGCGATGGCCGGAAAAGTCGCTTGCACCCGGGAGGAGAGCGCCCCCTCCAGCATTTCACGCTTCACTTCCAGGCCAACCAGCAGGAAGAAGATCGCCATAAAGCCATCGTTGATCCAGAGCAGCAGCGGCTTGTTGATGTCGAGAGCCGCGATGCGCACCTGCACCGGCGTGCCGAGAAACGCCTGGTACCCGCCAGCCAGCGCGGTATTGGCTAAAATCATTGCCAGCATGGCAGCCATGATCAGAATAATTCCGGAGGCGGCCTCCAGCTTCAGGAACTTTTTGATTACATCACTCATGGTTAAATTTTCCACCGTATTGCTTTGGTTTGAGTCTATCTCTTGCAACAACCAATGGAAAATCGTTTCTTGCTGCTCAATACAACGAAAAAACCGAAGGCAAAATAGAACATACCTGCTATAAGCAGGTTTTTCCTCGTCTCTGGTTACCGTCTTATTAATCAATAAAATGAATTTTCAATTATTTAACTGCATAAAAAAGGCGCCCTGAAGCGCCTTGCTATCAGATGGCGACGGGAGCCTTGATGCCGGGATGGGGGTCATAACCCTCGATCTCGAAATCCTCGAACTTGTAGTCGAAGATGGAGTCAGGTTTGCGCTTGATCACTAGGGTCGGCAGCGGGCGCGGCTCGCGGGATAGCTGCAGCGCTGTCTGCTCCATGTGGTTGGAGTAGAGATGCACATCACCGCCAGTCCAGACGAAGTCACCCACTTCCAGATTGCACTGCTGGGCCATCATGTGGGTCAGCAGGGCGTAGCTGGCAATGTTGAACGGCAGGCCGAGGAACACATCACAGCTGCGCTGGTAGAGCTGGCAGGAGAGCTTGCCGCCCGCCACATAAAACTGGAAGAAGGCGTGGCAGGGGGCCAGCGCCATCTTGTCCAGCTCGCCCACGTTCCAGGCGGATACGATGATGCGGCGCGAATCCGGGTTGTGCTTGATGTCATCCACCGCTTTCTGGATCTGGTCGATGACAGACCCGTCAGCGGCAGGCCAGGAGCGCCACTGAGCGCCGTAAACCGGCCCCAGATCGCCATTCTCGTCGGCCCACTCATCCCAGATGCTGACGCCGTTTTCCTTCAGATAGGCGGTATTGGTATCGCCATTGAGGAACCAGAGCAGCTCGTGAATGATGGAGCGCAGGTGGCACTTCTTGGTGGTCACCAGCGGGAAACCTTCCGCCAGATTGAAGCGCATCTGATGGCCGAACAGGGAGACAGTACCGGTGCCGGTACGGTCTGACTTGACGGTGCCCTCATCGAGGATTTTCTGCATCAGGTCGAGATAAGCTCGCATTATTTCGCCTCCTTCACGGCATTACCGAACAACTGCGGACGCTTGTAGGCGGCCCAGATCATCAGGGCACCGGCGATAATCATCGGGGTGGAGAGGATCTGGCCCATGCTGATCTCCTGGAAATAGAGACCAAGCTGGCTGTCCGGCTGGCGCACAAACTCCACCAGGAAGCGGAACAGGCCGTAGAACAGCAGGAACATGCCGGAGATGGCACCGCGCGGCGGATTCTTGCGCCAGAAGAGATTGAGGATGATGAACAGCACCACCCCTTCCAGTGCGAACTGGTAAAGCTGGGAGGGATGACGCGGCTCGGGGCCGGCCTCCGGGAAGATGATGGCCCAGGGTACATCGGTGACCCGGCCCCACAGCTCGCCGTTGAGGAAGTTGCCGATCCGGCCGACGCCGAGACCGAACGGAATGAGCGGTGCCACAAAGTCGGCCACGGTGAAGAAGTGGCGCTTGGTCTTGTGGGCAAACCAGATCATCGCGGTGATCACCCCGATCAGACCACCGTGGAACGACATACCGCCGGTCCAGATCTTGAACAGGTAGGTGGGATCCGCGAGGAAGAGATCGAAGTTGTAGAACAGCACGTAACCGACACGGCCACCGAGGATCACCCCGAGGAAGCCGTAAAACAGCAGATCCGACACCTCGTTGCGGGTCCAGCCGCTGTTCGGCGCATCGGCGCGACGGCCGGCAAGCCACATGGCAAACGCGAAACCGAACAGGTACATGAGACCATACCAGCGTACCGATAGTGGTCCCAAACTGAATGCTACGGGATCAATCTGCGAGAAAACCCAATATCCATCGTGCTGCATATGCGGCCCCAGTCAAAATAAAAGCCGCATTTTCCGATCATTCGTCAGCAGGGACAAGGCATGATTATCAATCACTCTGTTTCGATTTATGACCGGCTCGCAGCAAACCGCCCAAACCATGCTCCTCCAGATAGCGGGCAAACAGGCCGCGCAGTACGTGGGGGTTGTCATGTTTGAGGCCATCGGCCATCAGTTCGGTCAACTCGCTCAGGGTGGATTGACGCAGCACGTACTTGATCCGGGCGATGTTGTGGGTGTTCATACTGAAGCGGCGATAGCCCATGGCAAGCAGCAACAGTACACCGACCGGATCACCGGCCAGCTCGCCACAGACCGACACCGGCTTCTGGTAGCGGTGGGAAGCATCAACCAGCTGTTGCAGGGCGCGGATCACCGCAGGATGGAAAGCATCATAGATGTTGGCAACCCGGGAATTGTTGCGATCCACCGCCAGCAGGTACTGGGTAAGGTCATTGCTGCCCACAGACCAGAAGTCGATGAGCGGCGCCATCTCCGGCAAAATAAAGAGGGCTGAGGGCACCTCGATCATCACCCCGAGGCTGGGGTAGCGGATCACTGCATCGCGGCTCGCCGCCTCTTCCGACACTTCCCGCCATGCCTGATCCAGCAGACGACGGGAGGCTTTGATTTCGCTGACGCTGCTGATCATCGGCAGCATGATGGCCAGATTGTCCAGCCCTTCACTGGCCCGCAGCATCGCCTTGAGCTGCACCAGAAACAGTTCGGGGTGATCCAGGGTGATCCGGATCCCCCGCCAGCCAAGGAAGGGGTTTTCCTCGACGATGGGGAAATAGGGCAACGGCTTGTCGCCGCCCACATCCAGCGTCCGCATGCAGACCGGCCGGTTGCGGTAGGTCTCCAGAATGCCGCGATAACGGGCTGTCTGCTCCCACTCTGAGGGGAAACTCTCCTGCAGCATAAAGGGGATCTCGGTGCGATAGAGACCGACCCCGTCCGCCAGCTGATTGAGGGAGATCTCGGTATCGGCACTGAGACCGGCGTTGAGCAGCAGGGAGACCTTGGTGCCGTCGGCCGTCTCGGATGGCAAGTTGTCGACACTGCGCACCAAGGTATCGAGCGCCCGCTCTTCGCTCAGCAGCTGACGATACTCGGTCAGAATCACCTGATTGGGTTCGATGAAGAGATCGCCGCTGTAACCATCGACAACCAGCATGCGACCGCCGATGTCGCCGAGGGGCAGATCGACCCCCATGATGGCGGCGACCCCCATGGCGCGGGCCAGAATGGCGGCGTGGGAGTTGGTCCCCCCCTTGAGTGAGACCACCCCGGTCAGATACTCGCGGGGCACTTCCGCCAGAATGGTGGCGGTCACTTCATCGGCAACCAGCACCACCGGCTCGCCGATGGAGATATGTTCCGGTTCATTCTGCACCAGTCGGCTGATCAGCCGCTGGGCAATATCCTTCACGTCGGTGGAGCGCTCCTGCAGGTAGGGATCCTTCATCCCTTTGAACTGCTCGATCAAGCGATCACTGATCAGCTTGACCGCAGATACCGCAGTCCAGTGCTCCTTGCTCACCTTGTTGCGAATGGGCTTGATATAGCCGGGATCGTTCAGCAGATGGAGGTAGATATCGAAAATCGCCACCGAATCCTGGCTGTAGCTTTCGCGAAAACGCAGCGCCAGACTCTCCAGATCGTGGCGCACCTCCTCAACCGCCAGCTCCAGCCGCGCCAGCTGGCTGGCATGGTCTTCATCCTTGCGCGGGGTAATGGACGAGAGCGCCTTGCGGGGCCGCCACACCCAGGCCTTGGCCATGGCGATGCCGCTGGCACCGGCAATACCGCGCAGCGGCTTGCTCCAGTCGGTCTTCTGCAACCACCCCTTGGCCTGCGCCTGGGCGATCCGCGCCGCCAGCTGGGCCGCCAGGGTGACCATGAAGGACTCTTCCCCCTCATCGAAGCGGCGGCTCTCCTTCTGCTGCACCACCAGAATGCCGACCACCTGACGCTGATGCATGATGGGAGCGCCGAGGAAAGAGCGGAACGCCTCTTCGGCCACATCGGGCAGGAATTTGAAACTGGGATGCGCGGGGGCATCAGCCAGGTTGATCAGCTCTTCCCGCTGACCCACCAGACCGACGATGCCCTGCTCGTAAGGCAGGGTCACCTTGCCGACTGCGGACGGGGCCAAGCCGTCAGTAGCCGCCAGGCGATAGCGGCGCACCTCGGGTTCCGAGACATAGACGGAGCAGCAGTCCACTGCCATGGCGTGCCGGGTCTGGCTCACCAATGCTTGCAAGGCCTGCTCGAGGGTATTGGCCTCGGCCATGCTCTCGACGATACGTCTCAGTTCCGTTAACAACTAATCTGTGCTCCTTAACGGGCGCGATTGCGCCGCCCATCCTTCTTGTTGACCTGCACTGCCGGCACCGGCATCGCCAGCGGGGCAAACTCTTTCATGACCCGGCGGTAAACCTCCCGCTTGAACGAAACGACCTGACGCACCGGGTACCAGAAGCTGACCCAACGCCAGTCGTCAAATTCGGGATGGCCATGACAGCCGAACTGGATCCGCGACTCCTTGCCCGAATTCAGCTGTAACAAGAACCATTTTTGTTTTTGGCCAATACAGACCGGTGAACTGTCCCAGCGGACAAGACGTTTGGGTAAACGGTACTTTAGCCAGTTACGACTGGTGGCCATGATGGTCACATCTTCGGGCTTGAGGCCAATCTCCTCATACAGCTCTCGATACATGGCCTGCTCTGGCGTTTCACCATCATCAACCCCCCCCTGCGGAAACTGCCAGGAGTGCTGCCCATAGCGTTTAGCCCACAACACTTGTCCTTCACGGTTACAGATCACGATACCGACATTGGGACGAAATCCGTCGCCATCAATCACGTGATCACCTTATAAAGGCTGAATCTATAAGGAGATTGTTCCACATTCACTCCGTGGCAGCAAACAAGGAGTGAATCCCCTGTTTCATGAATAACTTTCGATTTCAAACATACTTATAAACAAATCCAAGGATCCGCGCCTCCAAGTTGCCCACCCAGGCTGTGCATAAAGCTGTTAGCAAACGGGTATATACAGTACTTTTTCAATAGTAGTGAAAAGAAGACATTCATGTCACCACACGACACACAATATAAAAATCACTTTATATACAATAACTTAAATGCATAATACTGGATCTGGATCCATGCTCTTCCGGTAGCGTGCTCCCTGAGACTGATTGTGAACAAGTTCAACTGGTCAAAGATCCACCCAGGACAGATTATCCACAAGCACGGCACATTATCTACCCTGCTTGCTCGGCAAAAATGGGGGAGGATTCACAATTTTTTGTAACATATCGGCCATACCTTCCACTTTCATCCACTTATCCAAGATTTCTGTGGATAACTGTGTGTAACATCGCGAGCAAACCCTTGGACAACTATTTCAAGCTCAAGCACCGCTAGGAACCGTGCTCGATAAAACATACAAAAACCTTTAAAATCATGATGATGCACACATAACACTCAACTTATCCATGTTTGATCTTATCCACTCAGGATCGGTTATAAAAACAACGATCCTTCTCGGGATCCTCCCCTGTTAGAATATGGCGAGCAAGATGGAGCCAACTATGCCAAGCAATCCCCAATCCGAGCAGGAGTTATTGAGCCGCGCCTATGCCATGGCCGGCTTCACGCTGGCGCAGCTGGCCGCCGAGGCTGGCGTCGCAGTGCCCAAAGATCTGCGCCGTGACAAGGGGTGGGTCGGTCAGTTGATCGAGCTGCAACTGGGAGCCAGCGCAGGGAGCAAGCCGGAACAAGACTTCCCAGAGCTGGGGATCGAACTCAAGACGATCCCCGTGGATCCTCAAGGCAAACCGCTGGAAACCACCTTCGTCTGCGTCGCCCCGCTAATCGGCGTCAGCGGCCAGCGCTGGGAGGAGTCAAACGTGCGCAACAAGCTCTCCCGGGTGCTCTGGATCCCGGTGGAAGGCAGTCGGGAGATCCCGGTTGGCGAGCGACGGGTCGGCATGCCGCTGATGTGGAGCCCGAATGAAGAGGAAGATCGGCTGCTGCGTCAGGACTGGGAGGAGCTGATGGATATGATAGTGCTGGGAGAGGTGGAGCAGCTCAGCGCGCGCCACGGCCAGGTGATGCAACTGCGCCCCAAGGCAGCCAACAACAAAGCGCTGACTCGCGCCATCGGCCGCGATGGTCAACCCATCATGACCCTGCCCCGCGGCTTTTATCTCAAGATCGACTTCACCCACAGTCTGCTGCAACGCTATTTTGCCTTGCCGACTTGATCTGCCTTATCAACATCTTTGTCATATGGTGGTATAAAAATAGACAGGATCCATTTTTAACTCACAGACAAGGAGGCGTCATGCCACTTACCAAGCAGTTTCTCAAGTCCAAACCCGAGGTCAAGGTGACCTTCGCCGTAGAGAAGGAGGCCGCAGCAGGGGCAGAACAGGTGATGCTGATCGGCGAGTTCACCCAGTGGCAACCGGTCGAGCTGAAACGCATGAAGAGCGGTGAGTTCAAGGCCACCCTCAATCTGCCGACCGACGGGCCGGAGAGTTTCGAGTATTGCTACCAGTTCATCACTCCTGAGGGAGAGACCCTCTACGAGAATGACTGGCAAGCCGATGCCTACGTACCCAGCCCCTACGGCCGCGACAACTCGGTGGTACGAGTCAGCCAGTAAGCAGTGACCGAATTCCGGATACAAAAAAGGCTCGCCATTGGCGAGCCTTTTCACTACCTGTCGAGCTTTTAGCCGACATACCGACACCAATTCGAATCGAATTAGTTGAGCTTCTCTTTGATACGAGCAGCTTTACCGGACAGGTTGCGCAGGTAGTACAGTTTGGCACGGCGAACATCACCACGACGCTTCAGTTCTACACTGTGGATCAGCGGAGAGTGAGTCTGGAATACACGCTCAACACCTTCGCCGTTGGAGATCTTGCGAACGGTGAAAGCAGAGTGCAGACCGCGGTTACGCTTGGCAATAACGATGCCTTCGAAAGCCTGCAGACGCTCTTTACCACCTTCTTTAACACGAACTTGAACACGTACGGTGTCGCCCTGGGCAAAAGCCGGGATGTCGGTACGCATTTGCTCTTGTTCAAGCTGCTGAATAATCTTGCTCATTGTCTTTCCTTACCTAGGATAAACTGAAAACTCTACTTAACGCTGTCACGCACTTCGCGGACATACTCGGCAAGAAGTGATTCTTGCTCGTCAGTCAGAGCTAGGTTGTTAATAAGTTCCGGCCTTCTTTGCCAGGTTCGTCCGAGAGATTGCTTGAGACGCCAGCGCCGAATCACTTCGTGATTGCCGCTTGTCAGCGCCTCGGGCACCGCCAATCCATCCAACACCTCCGGCCGAGTGTAGTGGGGATGATCCAGCAAGCCATCCGTAAAGGAGTCCTGCTCAGCACTGGCCTGATCACCCAAGACTCCTGGAACCAGACGCGAAACCGCATCGATCAGGGTCATGGCAGGCAACTCGCCACCACTTAACACGTAATCCCCGATAGACCACTCTTCGTCGACTTCGGTTTGTATCACGCGTTCATCGATACCTTCGTATCGACCGGCTACCAGAATCAGTTTCTGATTCGTCGCCAACTCGGTTACGCCAGCTTGAGTCAGCTTGCGTCCCTGAGGGGAGAGATAGATGACTTTCGCCCCGTCTCCCGCCGCTTGCTTGGCTGCATGAATCGCGTCACGCAGCGGCTGAACCATCATTAACATGCCGGGCCCACCACCATAAGGACGATCATCGACCGTACGGTGTTTGTCGTGGGTAAAGTCCCGGGGGTTCCAGCACTCAATCTGCAGCAGGCCACTCTTGACGGCCCGACCCGTTACCCCGTGCTCGGTAATGGCTCGGAACATTTCAGGGAAGAGGCTAATCACCCCAATCCACATAAGAAACCTCCGGCACCCGTGTTAGCGCGGGAAACTAGAAACCAGGATCCCAATCAACTTCGATTGTTCGAGCAGTCAGATCAATGTTCTTGATCACCTGCTCTTCCAGGAACGGAATCAACCGCTCCTTTGCACCAAAGGCATCTTTTACATTGGCCTCAACCACCAACACATCGTTGGAGCCGGTTTCCATCAATTCGGTCACCTTGCCCAGGTCGTATCCCTTGGTGGTCACCACGGAGCAACCAATCAGGTCACGCCAGTAGAACTCACCTTCAGGCAACGCAGGCAACAGATCGGCGGGTACGCCAATCTCGACATTGGTCAATGCCAGGGCATCTTCGCGCACATCGATACCATCGAGTTTGCAGATCAGACCCTTGTTGTGACGTTTCCAGGATGAAACCCGAATTTCACGCCACGCCCCGTTCTGATTAATCAGCCAGGGGTTGTAATCGAAAATCGCTTCGGCAACATCGGTGAAGGAGTTCACTTTAAGCCAGCCCTTGATGCCGTAAACGGTCCCCAGGGTGCCCAGAACTACAGGTTTTTCCACCTTAACTCCTTACCGTTTGGCTGATTAAGCAGCTTTGGCAGCGTCTTTGATCAGCTTGGCAACGCGCTCAGAAACAGCGGCACCAGTAGCAACCCAATGCTCGATACGAGCCAGGTCCAGGTTCAGCTTTTCAGCCTGACCAGAAGCAACCGGGTTGAAGAAACCAACGCGCTCGATGAAACGACCGTCGCGGGCGTTACGGCTGTCAGCAACTACTACCTGGTAGAACGGACGCTTTTTCGCGCCACCACGTTGTAAACGAATGGTTACCATATCGTCCTCATTAACATCTAATGAACAAGGCCCGCAAACACGCGGACCCTAGCTTAAAATAAGCCGCATAATTCTACTTGGATTCGTAATAATTGCAACCAAGCCAGCCATTTTTTGCGCAGGGCTGCAATGAAAAGGGCCTGCAACTCGCAGACCCTCGCTCAATACCTAACTCCGGATAATCAGAACGGACCGCGACCGCCACCAAATCCCGGTGGCAGCATGTTCTTCATCTGGCTCATCATTTTGCGCATGCCGCCCTTGCCGGACATCTTCTTCATCATACGCTGCATCTCGGTGAACTGCTTGAGCAGCTTGTTCACGTCCTGCACCTGCATGCCGGAACCTGCAGCGATGCGACGCTTGCGAGAGCCCTTGATGAGGTCGGGATGGGCACGCTCTTTCGGCGTCATGGAGCTGATGATGGCCTCCATCCGCACGGTGAGTTTGTCATCCATCTGATCCTTGATGTTGTCCGGCAGGCCGGACATGCCCGGCAGCTTGTCGAGCATGCCCATCATGCCGCCCATGTTGCGCATCTGGGCCAACTGCTCGCGGAAGTCCTCGAGATCGAAGCCTTTACCGCTCTTGACCTTGCTGGCCAGCTTGGCCGCTTTCTCTTTATCGACGTTACGCTCCACCTCTTCGATCAGAGAGAGCACATCGCCCATGCCGAGAATGCGAGAGGCGAGGCGATCAGGGTGGAACGGCTCCAGCGCATCGGTCTTCTCGCCCATACCGATGAACTTGACCGGTTTACCGGTGATGTGGCGCACCGACAGGGCGGCACCACCGCGGGCATCGCCGTCCGCCTTGGTAAGGATGACACCGGTGAGCGGCAGCGCTTCGTTGAACGCCTTGGCGGTGTTGGCGGCATCCTGACCGGTCATGGCATCCACCACGAACAGGGTCTCGACCGGCTTGATGGTGGCATGCAGATCCTGGATCTCGGCCATCATTTCGCTATCAACATGCAGACGGCCGGCGGTATCGACGATCACCACGTCATAGAATTTCTTGCGCGCCTGATCGATAGCGGCAGTCGCGATGGCAACCGGCTTCTGGCTTGCATCGCTCGGGAAGAAGTCGACGCCGATGTCACCCGCCAGGGTCTCCAGCTGTTTGATCGCCGCAGGGCGATAGACGTCGGCACTGACCACCAACACCTTCTTCTTGTTGCGCTCTTTGAGCAGTTTGGCCAGTTTGCCGACCGTGGTGGTCTTACCGGCCCCCTGCAAACCGGCCATCAGGATAATGGCGGGCGGCTGGGCAGCCAGATTGAGCTGTTCATTGGCCTCCCCCATCACGGTGACCAGCTCGCCGTGCACTATCTTGATGAATGCCTGACCCGGGCTCAGGGATTTGGCCACTTCCTGCCCGACGGCACGCTCCTTGACGCGCGCCACGAAATCACGCACGACCGGCAGGGCGACGTCCGCCTCAAGCAGCGCCATGCGGACTTCGCGCAGGGTCTCTTTGATGTTCTCTTCGGTCAGCCGACCACGGCCACTGACATTGCGCAAGGTGCGCGAGAGTCTTTCAGTCAAATTCTCAAACATGACGCATTCCGGTTCTTGGCGTAATAAATAGGGGGCATTATAACCCAGAGCAGCCGCGAGGACGATTATTCACCGCACCGTCGCTCATCTATGCTTCGTCCCTATATATGGGCGGATCGGCCATTGCACAACTGGCGAGCACATCTTGTGCAAGGTATACTGCTCCTCTTATATCCCTAAATGCTTGTGTAACAACGACCTGGTTATGATCGTGATCTCTGTTCTGGCCCTGGCGTTTTATCTGCTGGCCATCATCGCCTCACTGCACCTGCTGCTCAATGCCAAACAAGTCGGGTACACCCCCCTGTTCGCTTGCGTGGGACTGGCACTGGTAGCCCATGGTGCATCTGTTGCCAGCGAAGTAATGGTGACCCATTCCGGTCAAAACCTGAGCATGCTCAACGTCGCCTCGCTGGTGAGCCTGATCATCAGTTGCTTCATGACCTGCGTCACCCGTCGCTTCAACGGCTGGATCCTGCTGCCGGTAGTCTATAGCTTCTCGGCCCTGTTGCTGGCTGCCAGCGCCTTGATCCCGGGTCGCTACATCACCCATCTGGAGGCCCATCCCCAGCTGTTGCTGCACATCGGCCTAGCCCTGATGGCCTATGCGGTATTGATGATCGCCTGCCTGTTTGCGTTGCAGCTTGCCTGTCTGGACAAGCAGCTTAAATCTCGAAAAATCAGCAACCTGCCAGCCATGCCGCCACTGATGACGGTGGAGAAGCGGCTGTTCCAGCTCATCTCGGCGGGTCTGTTCCTGCTGACACTCTCCATTGCCTCCGGCCTGTTCTTCCTCGAAGACATGTTCGCCCAGGGCAAATCACACAAGGCGGTACTCTCCATTCTGGCCTGGTGTGTCTATGTGCTGCTGTTGTGGGGCCATCACACCTATGGTTGGCGCGGCCGTAAAGTCATCACTCTCAGTCTGATCGGCAGCTTCATCCTGACTCTTGCCTATTTTGGCAGTCGCTTCGTCAAAGAAGTGCTGTTGAGCTGACACCTATACTCTTTTAGCCATACCATCCAACAGGAGCCCTTTTTGGACAGCATCTCAACGAGTACATTACTGATTGTTCTCGTTATCTTGATCCTTCTTTCCGCCTTTTTCTCCAGTGCCGAAACCGGCCTGATGTCCATCAACCGCTACAAACTTCGGCATCTGGCACAGACCAAACACAAAGCCGCACGTCGCGTCGAGCAACTGCTCGCCCGCCCCGATCGCCTGCTGGGACTGATCCTGATCGGCAATAATCTGGTCAATATCCTCGCCTCCGCCATCGCCACCATCGTCTGTATCCGGCTGTTTGGTGATCTCGGGGTCGCCATCGCCACCTTCGGGCTGACCTTGGTGGTACTGGTATTCGGTGAAGTGACCCCCAAGACCCTGGCCGCCATGTTTCCGGAGAAGATCGCCTATCCCGCCTCCTGGATCCTCAAGGGGCTGATGGTGCCGCTCTCACCGCTGGTCTGGCTGATCAACGGCATCACCAGCGGCCTGCTCAAGATGCTGAAGATCAATCCCAACAAGGATGACTCCCTCAACACCGAGGAGCTGCGCACCATAGTCAATGAGGCGGGTAACCTGATCCCCCAGCGTCATCAGGAGATGCTGTTGAGCATTCTGGATCTCGACAAGATGCTGGTCGAGGACATCATGGTGCCACGCAGCGATATCTACGCCATCGACATCAACGATGACTGGAAGAGCATCCAGCGCCAGCTGGCCCACTGCGCTCACACCAAGATCCTGCTCTATCGCGACAATATCGACGACGTTGTCGGCTTTTTGCACGCGCGCGATGCCCTGCGACTGGTAGCCAGGGATCAGTTCAACAAATCGAGCCTGTTGCGGGAAGTGGACGAGATCTACTTCATTCCGGAAGGAACGCCGCTCAACGTGCAACTGGCCAAATTCCAACGCAACAAGGAGCGAATTGGCCTGATCGTCGACGAATACGGCGATATTCAGGGGCTAATCACTCTGGACGACATTCTGGAAGAGATCGTGGGCGACTTTACCACCTCCATGACGCCAGCGCCGAGCGACGAGATCCATCCCCAGTCAGATGGTTCTTATCTGGTCGAAGGCTCAGCCAATATTCGTGAGCTGAACAAGGAGATGAACTGGCATCTGCCCATCGATGGCCCGCGTACCCTCAACGGCCTGATCCTCGAATATCTGGAGGAGATCCCCCAGCCCAACATCGGGATCCGGCTGGCCGGTTATCCTATCGAGATCCTCGATGTGGAGAACAACATGGTCAAGATGGCGCGGATTATGCCGGCATCGTACCGGGCGGAATCGGATTCGCAAGATTGAAAAAGGGCTGCCAGTGGCAGCCCTTTTCTATTGCTCATAGTCATTGCTCATCTTCATCATCCGGCTCCAGCACCAGCGTCGGGATCAACTCGCCGAAGACCCGTTGCAGCTCGTCACGGTTGGCCAGCAGGTCTTGCAGCGTATAGCTGTCCATCACCGCCAGAAACGCATCCATCGCCTCTTTCAGCGCACTCTTGAGCAGACAGACAGAGACGATGTGGCAAGCGGGCGAGCCGCAGTCAATGCCGTCCAGATTGCCTTCCAGCGCCCTTATCACCTGCCCGATATTGATGGTAGCGGGATCGCAAGCCATGCGAATACCGCCATTCTTGCCCCGCTGGGATTGCAGATAGCCCAGCTTCACCAGCTGATTGACCACCTTCACCATGTGGTTGCGGGAAACACCATACAGGGCTGATACCTTGGCAACGCTCGACAACTCCCCTTCCGGCAGGGTGGCAAGATAGAGCAGGGCTCTCAATCCGAAATCTGTATAACTGGTTAGTCTCATAAAACCTGATTAGCGCGATGCGAAAAGTGGAGTATTGATTCAAATCAAATAAACATCTAGGATGCCACTTATTAAATGACATTTTATATGTTCAATTAGAACGAGGCCCCTATGCTAGATCAAACCACCGTTGCCGTCATCAAAAGCACCATTCCGCTGCTCGAATCGGCAGGTCCTGCCCTCACCCAGCACTTCTACCAACGGATGTTCAGCCATAACCCGGAGCTGAAAGATATCTTCAACCTGGCCCACCAACGCAGTGGCGGCCAGCCGCTGGCCCTGTTCAATGCAGTCGCCGCGTATGCAAAGAATATCGACAATCTGGGAGCGCTCGCCGGTGCGGTCGAGCGGATTGCGCACAAACATACCGGATTCCTGATCCAGCCAGAACAATATCACATTGTAGGTAGTCATCTCTTGGCCACGCTCAAAGAATTGGGCGGAAGTGCGGTCACCGACGAGGTGCTGGAGGCATGGGGCAAGGCGTATGGCGTGCTGGCAGACATCTTCATCGGCCGCGAGCGGGAGATCTATCAGGAGAAGGCAAGTCAGGATGGCGGCTGGCAAGGTACCCGCACCTTCATCATCAAGGAGAAGCGAGCCGAGAGCGATCTCATCATCTCCTTCCTGCTGGCACCGGAAGATGGCAAGCCGGTACTGACCTTCAAACCGGGCCAATACCTCAGCATCAAGCTGGTTCACCCCGAGCTGGAATATCAGGAGATCCGCCAGTACTCCCTCTCCGATGCCCCCAACGGGCAGGATTACCGCATCAGCGTCAAGCGTGAGCCGCAGGGTCAGGTCTCCAACCTGCTGCACGATCACCTGCAGGCGGGTGACAAGATCGAGGTGATGCCTCCTACCGGCGATTTCTACCTGAAAGCCGACAGCCAGACCCCGGTGGTACTGCTCTCAGCCGGTGTCGGCGTGACGCCGATGATGAGCATGCTCAACC
Source organism: Aeromonas sp. 600948 (assembly GCF_049174875.1). Classification (NCBI taxonomy): domain Bacteria; kingdom Pseudomonadati; phylum Pseudomonadota; class Gammaproteobacteria; order Aeromonadales; family Aeromonadaceae; genus Aeromonas; species Aeromonas sp. 600948. The sequence goes on along the minus strand of NZ_JAAKTY010000005.1, from coordinate 93,449 downwards.
AGCTGCTGGAAAGTGCTCATCAGGCCGAGATCACCTGGCTGCACGCCTGCGAACAGGGCGCTGTACACGCCTTCCGGGAGGATATTCAGCAAAAATCCCGCCAGCATCCCAACTTGCTGAGCCGGGTCTGGTATCGGGAGCCGGAGGCCAGCGATGTACAGGGTGAAGATTATGACCTGGCCGGCACCATGGATCTGACTGCCGTGAAAGAGCGCATCACGCCGCAGGCCCACTACTACTTCTGTGGCCCTGTCGGCTTCATGCAAGAGATCAAGCGGCAGCTGCTGGCGGCTGGGGTGTCAGCCGGGCAGCTCCATTACGAAGTTTTTGGCCCCCACCAAGATCTCTAAGGCGCAGGCAGCCATATAACAGAGGGAGGTTCCGGCTTGTCATGGCACGGCGGCTGGAACCGGACCCACAGGTGCAGATCTGTGGGTCATTTTTTTGGATCAGTGCATCGCCTTGGCGCGGGCCACCACGTTGGCCGGCATCCGGTTGCCAAGACGGCTGAGCAGACTCGCCGCCTTCTGGTGCAGCGCCTTGTCACCTATGACGGAGCCATGGAGCCAGCGATAGGCGTCCTCATAATCAAGCGGACTGCCCATCCCCTGCAACAGCATCTCGACCCACTCGATGCGAGCCCGCAGAAAACCGAGGCTGGCCGCCTCGCGCATCAGAGTTTCGGCTCGCACCAAATCCTTCTGCACCAAAGTTCCTTTCCAGTAGTAGCGCCCCAGCTGCTCCAGCGCTGGCGCCAACCCCTGATTGGCCGCCTCCCACATATATTGCACCCCGAGTTCGGCATTGGATTTGGTACAGACACCCCACGCCAGCATATCCCCCCAGAGGAATTGATAGGCCGGGATCTTCATCACCGAGGCGCGCGCTTCGATATCCTGAGCCAGCTGACAGCGATCCTGCTTCACCTGAGTGAGGTGACGCCCCTGCTCAATCCAGTTGAGCAACTCGTCCTGACGATAGAGTGGCACCGCCTGCAACTCGCCAGCGGCCAGAGGTGCGGGAGGCGCCACCACAGCAGCAGGTTCCACCGGTTTTGGCAGCGGCGCGGCCCCCTCGCCACTGCTGGCAACGGGGGTGACCGGCTCGGCCGGGAGCAAGACGGGGACTGCCTCAGAGGGCGCTGGCGTAGCAGCAGAGACAGGGGCCGTTGACACCGCAGCACTGCTTGCTGTCGGTGCCGATGCACTTGCTGCAGGCACATCGCTCGATACGGCAGCCGATACCGCCTCGGCACCATAGAGGGGCGCGGTGAATGTACCGACAAGAATGAGAAGGGTAAGGGGTTTCATCATAAGGATCTCCTGCTGCACTCTGTTATCGGCACCAAGCCCCATCCCCTTAGCCTGCCGGGCGGATCTCATCAATACAAAAGGGAGCCGAAGCTCCCTTGTTGGCACGGTTGACCCGCTTACTTGACGAAATCGACACCCAGCTGGATATCGGCTTTCAGGGTAGCCAGCATGCCTTCCATCGCTTCCTGCTCGAACGCGCTCAGCTTGCCGTAATCCAGTACGGTTTCGACGCCATTCTTGCCCAGCAGTACCGGCTGTGCGAAGAAGGTGGCGTGCTCGCCGTTGCCTTCAACGTAGGCGCACTCAACAACGTTGGCTTCGCCCTGCAGACCCTTGATGAGGGAGAGACCGAAACGGCAAGCCGCCTGACCCATGGAGAGGGTCGCAGAACCGCCACCGGCTTTGGCTTCCACCACTTCGGTACCGGCATTCTGGATGCGCTTGGTCATGGCTGCCACTTCTTCAGCGGTGAAGGAAGCGCCTTCAATCTGGGAGAGCAGCGGCAGGATGGTGACGCCACTGTGACCACCGATCACGTTGACGCGTACCTTGTCGATGTTCAACCCTTTGGCAGCGGCCACGAAGGTCTCGGCGCGGATCACGTCCAGGGTGGTGACACCGAACAGGCGACGCTTGTCATAGACACCGGCTTTCTTCAGCACTTCGGCGGCGATGGCAACGGTGGTGTTGACCGGGTTGGTGATGATGCCGATCAGTGCTTTCGGGCAAGTGGCCGCGCACTTCTCGACCAGATTCTTGACGATACCGGCGTTGATATTGAACAGGTCGGAGCGATCCATCCCCGGCTTGCGTGCCACACCGGCGGAGATCAGCACCACATCGGCCCCAACCAGCGCAGGAGTCGGATCTTCACCGCAGAAGCCCTTGATGGCGACGTCGGTAGGAATATGACTGAGGTCAACGGCCACACCCGGAGTAACCGGGGCGATGTCATACAGGCTCAGCTCGGAGCCAGCCGGCAGACGGTTTTTCAACAGCAGAGCGAGGGCTTGACCGATGCCACCAGCGGCACCCAGAACGGCAACTTTCATGATCAACTCCATGTTTAAGCGTAGGTTTAAGGTTGTTTGTTGTTGTGCGCCCAACCTTAATGGATCCCCCCATAAAAAACAATCTGATAACAGTTGCAGTCACGGGTTCTGTGAGCCACGAAACATGCGGGAGCAAAAATTGGAGGGAAATACAAAAAGTTGGAGGAGAAGCACAGTTTTTCTGCACTTCTCCTTACCATAAAGAGGTAGATCTGAGGGTCTCAGGATTGGAATGCCAGCGCCCGTTTTTCACACCAGCGAAAACCAATTGTTAACAATCCGTTCATCGCCAGATAAAGCCCGCCAGCCACCCCGAACACCGCCAGGGTATCGTAGGTCTGGGCGTTCAACCCCTGCGCCAGCCCCATGATGTCCATGATGGTGATGGTACTGGCGAGGGAGCTCCCCTTGAGCACCAGGATCACCTCGTTGGAGTAGGCAGGCACCAGATGACGGGCGGCATGGCGCACCTTCATCCACAAGGTCTGGCGGCCGTTAAAGCCAAGCGCACGACACGCCTCCACCTCACCAGCCGGGATGGCATCGAGCGCCCCCTTGAACAACCGGGTGGAGTAGGCCGCCGTGTTGAGGCCCAGCGCCAGCACGGCGCAGAACCAGGGCTGCTTGAGCAGCGGCCAGAGCGGGCTGGCTTTCAGCCACTCAAACTGACCCGGCCCGTAGTAAATCAGGAAGATCTGAATGAGCAGCGGCGTGCCGGTAAAGAGCAGCACCCACAGCTGCACCAGCTGGGTCGCCACCGGCAGGCGCAGCTCCAACACCCAGGTCATCAGGGCTGCCAACACAATCCCCAGCAGCAGGCTGAACAGGGTCAGCTCCAGCGTGGTGACCAGACCGCCCAGCAACGTAACGAGATACTCTTGCATCAGTCAGCCTCCGTAGCGGCGGGTGTAGCGGGCAGCCAGCCCGAGGCCATATTCACTCACCAGACTGATGGCCAGATAGATGAGGGCGGCGGCGGCATACCAGGTGAACGGCTCATAGGTACTGGCCGAGGCCATCTGGGCCTGACGCATCATCTCGTTGACCCCGATAAGCGACACCAGCGCGGTATCTTTCAGCAACACCAGCCACTGGTTGCCGAGGCCCGGCAGGGCATGACGCCACGCCTGCGGCAACACGATGCGAAAGAAGATGTGGCTCTTGCTCAACCCCAACGCCAGCGCCGCCAACCGTTGACCTGAAGGCACCGCATTGAGCGCCGCCCGCAGGGTCTGGGTCGCATAGCTGGCGAACAGCAGGGAGAGCGCCAGCACGCCACAGGCGAACGGGCTGAACTCCACATACTCGCCAGTGATGAGGAACAACACCTGGGTCGAGCCGAAGTAGATGAACAGCACCACCAGCAACTCGGGCAGGCCACGGATCAGCGTGGTCAGGGTGGCCACTGGCCACACCAATGCACGCTGCTTGCTGAGCTCGGCGGCACTGAACGCCAGTGCCAATACCATGCCCCCGACCAGTGATGCCAAGGCCAGCCCGAGGGTCATCCAGGCTGCATCCAACAACAGGCTCAACATGGCTTACTGCGCGAAGTATTTGTCGAAGATTTTCTGATAGGTGCCGTTGGCCTTGATCTCGGCCAGCCCCTTGTTCAGCTGGGTCAGCAGCGCCTGATTGCCCTTGGCGACCGCGATGCCAAAGCCGGTACCGAAGTACTTGGCATCGGTCACCGGTGCACCCACCACCGCATACTCCTTGTGCTGCTTCAGCCAGTCGGCTGCGACAGCGGTATCAGCAAACACACCGTCGGTACGGCCATTCATCATGTCGAGGAAGGCGCTCTGGTAGCTGGCGTACGGCACGGTCAGCAGACCCTTGCTCACCCAGTTATCCACCAGATAGGACTGGTGAGAGGTACCGTTCTGCACACCGACTGTCTTGTCGACCATCTCTTCCGGCCCCTTGAAGGCCCCTTTCTTGGCGACGAATACTGCCGAGTTCTCGTAATAGATGTCGGAGAAATCGACCTGAGCGGAGCGCTCCGGGGTCACGTCCATGGCGGCAATGGCGGCATCATAGCGACGGAATTTGAGGCTGGGGATCAGGCTGTCAAAGGCCTGGTTATGGAAGCTGCACTCCAGCTTGGCCTGCTCGCAGATGGCGCGCGCCAGATCGATGTCAAAACCCTGAAACTCGTTCTTGTCATCCAGGTATTCGAACGGTGCGTAGGTGGCCTCGGTGGCGAACTTGATCTCTTTGGCCATGACGGAGGTACTCAACAGGCCCATGGCAGCAACCAACAACAGACTCTTTTTCATGACAGCTTCCTTATCGATTCAATATCAATGCATCAAGAATTCGGCAAACCGGCTGGTTTGCGGGGATTGGAAAATGGCGGCGGTGCCGGATTCGATGATCCGCCCCTTCTCCAGATAGATCACCTGACTGGCCACCTTGCGGGCAAAGTCGACCTCGTGGGTCACCACCACCTGGGTAATGCCGGTCTGGCTCAGGTTGCGGATGATCTCGGCCACCTCCTTGGTGATCTCGGGATCGAGGGCTGCAGTCGGCTCGTCAAACAGCAGCACTTCCGGGTCCATCATCAGGGTACGGGCAATGGCCACCCGCTGCTGCTGACCGCCAGAGAGACGGGCAGGCCAGGCATCGCGCTTGTCGGCCAGTTGCAGCTGGGACAGCAGGTAGGCCCCCTTCTCGATGGCGGCCTCCTTGCTCATGCCGAGCACCTTGACCGGCGCTTCAATCAGATTCTCCATCACAGTGAGATGTGGCCAGAGATTGTACTGCTGGAACACCATGCCCACCTTGCGGCGCAGCAGTTGGGACTGGCGGTTGAATTCGGCAGCAGAGAGGGAGTTCGGGAAAGAAAATTCACTTTCGCCAATCCGCAGAACACCCGCATCCGGGGTATCCAGCAGATTCATCATCCGTAGCAGGGAACTCTTGCCAGCACCGCTCGGGCCCAGCAACACCAAGGTTTCACCGGGGGATGTCCGAAAGCTGACCTGTTGCAGAACCGGCACCTTGTGCCAAGACTTCTCGATACCTATTAATTCAATACCCATACAGCCCAATTGAATAAGTTTTCAAAATTTCATCCCGATTCTATCCCTAATAAAGGTTGATGCAAGCCATTTTTGAATCAATATGCAGAACAAGCGCCGCTTCCTTGCAAAAAACGGCATATGAATGCAAAATGGCCCCGCTGTTCGTATCTGCCGCCTGTATCGCGCAGGCCGCCACACCTCCTCATTCGTGAGACCAAGATGAAACACAACGACAAGCAAGAAAAACTGGCCAAGGCCTTTAAAGCCTTGCTGAAAGAAGAGCGCTTTGGCTCCCAGGCAGAAATCGTCACCGCCCTGCAAGAGCTGGGCTTCGAGAACATCAACCAGTCCAAGGTATCGCGCATGCTGAGCCGCTTCGGCGCCGTTCGCACTCGCAACGCCAAGATGGAGATGGTCTACTGCCTGCCGGTGGAACTGGGCGTGCCCACCACCTCCAGCCCGCTCAAGAATCTGGTACTGGACGTCGATCACAACGGCGCACTGGTGGTGATCCACACCAGCCCGGGTGCAGCCCAGCTGATCGCCCGCCTGCTCGACTCCCTCGGCAAGGCAGAGGGGATCCTCGGCACCATCGCCGGTGATGACACCATCTTCATCACCCCGACCAGCGACACCGATATCGAAGAGCTCTACCTCTCCGCCCTCGAGCTGTTCGAACAGACTCCGTAATGGCCGCTACCGCGTCATAGCGGTCACGCCAGAACGAAAAATCCCGGCCAAGGCCGGGATTTTTGTTTTCTGAGTCTTCGTCAGGCGGGCTTATTTGCCCTGCGCCATCAAAAAACCTTCCGATGGGGCGAAGAAAGCCGCGCCGGTCACCGCCTTGGTAAAGCGCAGCAGGTGGTCGAAGTGGCTGCCCTCCCCCTTGTACATGCTGGCCAGCATGGCGTTGAAGTGCTGAGGAGTGCGGCAGCAGGAGATGAAGTAGAGCCCCTGCTCGGTCATGGTGCCCCAGGGCATGCTCTGGCGCAGGATCTCCATGGACTCTCCCTTCGGAGTCTTGAGATTGACCCGCTTGATGTGGGCGGTCAGCGGTTTGGCGGCAGACTCATACTCGATGTTATCGGGCTTGGTGCGACCGATAATGTCTTCCTGCTCTTTTTGCGCCAGCTTCTCCCAGTCGCTCATGGCATGGACCCAGCGCTGGACATGAATGTAGGAGCCACCGGCAAACTCGCCTTCCGCCACCAGCGCCACTTCGGCACGGTGCTCATCCTGCGGGTTCTCGGTGCCATCGACGAAACCGGTCAGGTCACGGCAATCCAGGTTGCGGAAACCGCGCACCTCTTCGGCCAGCTCGACCAGTCCGGCCAGCAGTGCCATCACACGGTGACCTGCGTGGTGCAGCACATCCACCCGATCGGCGCGCAGCTGGATAAAGAGATCAAACGGGGTGTTGGGCGCTTCCTGACCATTGGCGGATTGCGCCATAAAGCTGCGGAACTGGGGTGGACGGGCGGCAGGGTAGAGACCATCCCAAGCGTCGGCGCCAACAGCAACCAGACCGCTGAAACCGGCATCAGGGAAATCGGCGGCGACCGCCTGCCACAGGGCGGGCAGTTTGGCCAGACGGCCGACCAGTTCGGCGGCATCGCCGGTACGATTGAACATCAGATAGAGGGCGTGCAGATTCGGCTCTGCGCAGATCCCGGCTTGGGCTTTCATATATCTCTCCCCTGAATAGGCGTTAGCGTTACGGGCTATTTGCGTTGCGCGATTATAAACCAGAGTGGATCCAGTTCTTTGATTTCACGACGATATCACGCGTTCAGGGCAAAGGGGCAAATAACACCAACCCATGGGGGGCAACCTTGATCCGTGCCCGTATCCCATCAAGGGGCTCGCCAATGCTCGCCTCCAGTTGCAGATCGCCACACTCGAACAGCACCCGGCAGTGGTGACCGAGGAACTGCTGCTCCACCACCTTAAGCTCGCCATCTGCGGCGCTCTCCAGCAGCAGTTGCTGGGGGCGGAGCATCAGCTGCAACTGCTCACCCACCGCCCGGCCATGAGGCTCACTGCCACAAATGACCCCGAGCGCCGTCTGCACGCAGTGGCTGTCCACCACCTCGGCAGCCAGATAGTTGACCCCACCGAGAAACTCCGCCACGAAGCGGTTTTGCGGACGGCGATAGAGCTGCTCCGGCTGGCCCACCTGTTCGATGTGACCAGCGCGAAACAGCGCCAGCCGATCGGCGAAGGCGAACGCCTCTTCCTTGCTGTGGCTGACGAAGATAGCGCCGATCCCCTGCTGCTTGAGCAGGGCGCGGATCTCGAGGATCAACTTCATCCGCACCTGGGTATCGATGTTGGAGAAGGGCTCATCCAGCAGCATCAGCCGTGGCTTGCACACCAGCGCCCGGGCGATGGCCACCCGCTGCTGCTGGCCGCCGGAGAGCTGGTGCGGATAACGATCCCCCAGCCCCTGCAGATTGACCAGCGCCAACGCCTCGTCAACCTGCTGCTGGCGGGCGCGGCGATCGAATTTGGTCAGACCGAAACCGACGTTGTCGGCCACCGTCAGGTGGGGGAAGAGGGCGTAATCCTGAAAGATCATGCCGATGTTGCGCGCCTCGGGCGGCACGCTGGCACCCGGCCCGTCGAGCAGGGTATCGCCGAGGCGAATCGAGCCATCGGCCAGCGGCAGCAGCCCGGCGATGGCCTTGAGCAGCGTGGTTTTGCCGCAGCCACTGGCTCCCAGCAGGCAGACGATCTCGTTGTCTGCCACCGTCAGGGAGAGCTGTTCCAGCACATTGCGGCCGTTGTAACGGCAGCTGACATTTTCAACCTGCAAACAGGACAAGGCTGACTTCCTCTCGTTTCTGGCGGCGCGCAGCCTTTTGGTTCAGCGCACCGCATGCAATTTCATTGGCCGACGTGGCGACTCAGTGGCCCGGACTGTCCAGACTGCGGTTGACCCAGATCAGCGGCAACAGCCCCACCAGCACGATGACGATGGCCCCCAGCGCGCCGCGCTCCAGCATCTCGTCCGAGACGAATTGGTAGACGTGGGTCGCCAGAGTATCGAAGTTGAACGGCCGCAGCAGCAGGGCGGCGGGCAGCTCCTTCATGGATTCGATGAATACCAGCATGGCACCGGCAAACAGACCTCGGCGCACCAGCGGCAGATGGACCCGCCGCAGCATGCCGCCATCCCCCTGCCCCAAGGAGCGGGCTGCCATGTCGAGACTGGGGGAGATCTTGCCCATGCTGCTCTCCACCGAGCCGATGGCGATGGCCACGAAGCGCACCAAATAGCCGAACACGATGGCGGTAATGGTGCCGGTCAGCAGCAAGCCCGGCCCCTGACGCCCGAGCCACTCGGCCAGATCGTTGATGGCAAAGTCGAGGGCGGTGAGCGGCACCAGCACCCCGATGGCGAGCACGGTGCCCGGCATGGCGTAACCCATGGCGGCGATGCGCAGGGGCAACAGACTCTTTATACCGCCATCGAGGCGGCGGAAGAAGCCGAGCAGCAGGGCGATGCCCATCGCCAGCAGGGCGGTTAGCGCCGAGATAGCCAAGCTGTTGCCGGCGAAGCGGACAAACTCCGGTGTCCACGACAACTCGAAGTAGCGCACCCCGTAATCGAGCAGGATGACGAACGGCAGGCCGAAACCGGCAAGCACCAGCCCCCAGCACCAGAGACCGGCCAACCAACGGCCAATCCCCTTGAGCGGATAGCGCAGCGGCTGCTCATGGCCCATGGACTTCTGGAACACCTGCTGCCGACTGCGCGAGCGGCGCTCCAGCGCGATCAGCAGCACCACAGCCAGCAGCATCAGGCAGGAGAGTTTGGCCGCGGTGGCCAGACTACCGTAGCCGAGCCAGGTGTCGTAGACCGCCGTGGTCAGGGTGTTGATGGCAAAGAAGTGGACGGTGGCAAAATCTGCCAGCGTCTCCATGGCCAGCAGCGATACCGCCACCATGATGGCGGGGCGCGCCAGCGGCAGACTGAGGCGACGAAAGCTCTGCCACGGGGTGCAGCCGAGCAGGCGGCTGGAGTGGATCAGGCTGACTGACTGCTCGAGAAAAGAGGCGCGGGTCAGCAGATAGACATAGGGGAACAGCACCAGCGCCAGCACCCAGGCGGCGCCACCAAGGGAGCGAATGGCAGGAAACCAGTAATCGGCAGGGCTGTTCCAGCCAAAGAGTGCTCGCAACCCGGCCTGTAGCGGGCCCGAGTAGTCGAGCAAGTCGGTATAGACGTAGGCGACGATATAGGAGGGCATGGCCATTGGCAGCATCAAGGCCCACTGCAGGGCACGGCGCCCCGGCACCTGACACATGGCCACCAGCCAGGCGGTGGGTACGCCAAACAGCAGGCTTAGCAATACTACGCCGACCACCAGCCCCAGGGTATTACCGAGATAATCGAGCAGCACGGTATCGGCGAGGTGGCGAAACAGCTCCCCCTCAGCCGAGAAGGCAGAGAAAAGCAGGGCTATAACCGGTAAACCCAGCAGCAGGGCGATGGCCCAGCTGCCGGTCATCCATCCAAAATTTTTCATGAGACCACAGATGTTGATGGGGCCGTTGGCCCCATCTGATTACAAATCGAACTTCACTTCATCCAGCAACTGCAAGGCGTCCTTGCGGTGCTTGGCGTAATCGCTGACCGGTAGTGCGTCAGACTTGAAACTGCCCCAGGACTTGACCATGGCGGAAGGCTCGACTCCGGCCTTGACCGGATATTCGGCGTTCACGTCCGCATACATGTGCTGGGCGGTGTCGCCAGCCAGAAACTCCATCAGCTTCTGGGCCTCGGCCTTGTTCTTGGCATACTTGGTCATGGCCACGCCGCTCACGTTGACGTGGGCACCGCGGTCAGCCTGGTTCGGGAAGTTGATATAGACCGCATCCGCCCAGGACTTCTGCGCCGGATCTTTCAACATGGCGCCCAGATAGTAGCTGTTGCCGAGTGACACGTCACAGATACCATCCTTGATCGCCTTGACCTGATCCCGGTCGTTGCCCTGCGGCTTGCGCGCCAGGTTGGCCTTGACCCCTTCCAGCCAGGTTTTGGTCTCGGCCATACCGTGATGGGCAATCATGGAGGAGACCAGCGCCACATTGTACTCATGCTTGCCGCTGCGGGTGCAGATTTTTCCTTTGAATTCAGGCTTGGCCAAGTCTTCGTAGCTGATGGTCTCGAGCTTGCCGAGGCGATCCTTGCTGGAGTAGATGGCGCGAACCCGGGTGGTCAGGGCGAACCAGCGATTCTCCGGATCACGATAGATGGCGGGGATGTTCTCCTGCAGGATCTTGCTGTCTACCGGCTGCACCAGCCCCTTGTCCACCAGATCGGTCAGACGGCTGATATCGACGGTCAGCATCAGGTCGGCCGGAGAGAGCTTGCCTTCCCGCTCCAGACGCTCGTTCAATCCCTCTTTGGCGAACACCACGTTCACCTTGATGCCAGATTCCTTCTCGAACTGCTGGATGATGGGCTTGATCAGCTCATCCTGCCGGTTGGAGTAGACATTCACTTCCCCGGCCGCCAATGCCGACTGAGCTGCCAACGCAGAGAAAGCCAGTGCCAACATCTTCATTTTCATCATCCATTCCTTGATTAGCTATACATAGTGATAACGATTTCCGTTTGCATTCTGCATACATCTTATAAGCGGATCAAGAAAGCTCGCCGTCGCCACATCACATATTTAATCGCCCATAATTGAAAAGGGCCGGATGGAATCCCATTCGGCCTCTTCTGAGCAAAACGTTATGTTGATCAGGCTTCAATAAGCGCTCACTCCATCGGGATTCCCCGAGATCGGGAGGTCAACAGATCTGTACGTCACGGATGCGGTTCATCACAGCGCCTCGTCGTCACTTTCGCCGGTGCGGATGCGCACCGCCTGCAGCAAGTCATAGACAAAGATCTTGCCGTCGCCGATCTTGCCGGTATAGGCCGCCTTGCAGATCGCCTCGATCACCCCTTCCACGTTATCATCGGCGGTAGCAATCTCCAGCTTCACCTTGGGCAGGAAGTCGACCTGATACTCGGCTCCCCGGTATAATTCGGTGTGTCCCTTCTGGCGGCCAAATCCCTTGACCTCGGACACGGTCAGCCCTTCCACCCCCAGGTTGGCAATAGCCTCGCGGACATCGTCCAACTTGAACGGTTTGATAATCGCACTAATCAGCTTCATCTGGTTGCTCCCAATCCATGGTGTGTCATGAATCGGGTTTCAATTCTTATGCCAAGTATTTTTATTGTTTTATTTCATATAGATAGAGTTTAATGCCTGCGCCATTCGTCAGGCACATCCCCATAACCGGCCAGCACGCCCCATAATGAGGCACCATGCTGCAGCGGTCAGCGGGTATGCACCAAACAAGAGCAAAACAGCATGTTAGTTATCTCCAACAGCGTCACGATTCCCTGGCATGAGCTGCAATTTCAGACCATGCGGGCACAGGGCAACGGTGGACAGCACGTCAACAAGACCGACTCCGCCGTCTGGCTGCGCTTCGATTACCGCAACTCTCCCAGCCTGACGCCCCTCTACAAGGAGGGTCTCGACAAGCTGAGCGACAGCAGGGTACACGATGGCTTTATCCTGATCCGGGTCGAGAGCCATCGCAGCCAGGACATGAACCGCAAGGAGGCGATGAACCGTCTGGTGGAGTTGCTGAAGAAAGCAGCCTGGCGCCCCAAGGCTCGCCATGCCACCAAGCCGACCCGCAGCTCCCAGCGCAAACGGGTCGATGCCAAAAAGCGCAAGGGGGATATCAAATCCGCCCGCGGCAAACCGGTTCTGGACTGAGCCAGCCCCCAAAGGATGTCAGCCGATGAGATACAGTTTTTGCGACAGCGCCCGCGGCCCCCTGCTGGTCGCCATCGATCAGGATGGTCTGCGCTATGTGGAGTTCGTGCGGGGGGAGCAGCCGGTAACTCCGACCAATGAGTGGCAGCGTGATGACCTGGCTCTTGCTCCTTTCGTCGAGCAGTTCACCGCCTATTTTGCCGGAAAATTGCAGCAGTTCGATCTGCCCATGGCACCGAAGGGCACCCCGTTCCAGCAAACGGTGTGGAACGCTTTGTGTGATATCCCCTATGGCGAGACCGTGAGCTATCTCGAGATTGCCCAGGCTATCGGCAATCCCAAGGCAGTGCGAGCAGTAGGCGCTGCCAATGGCCGCAATCCGCTGAGCATCATAGTACCCTGCCATCGGGTGATCGGACGCAGCGGCGATCTAACCGGCTATGCTGGCGGCATTCCCATCAAGCGCTGGTTGCTGGCACTGGAACAGGCAGGCACAACATTCGAGCTGGCCCCATGAGACAATGAGCGTCCCCGGAGAGGAACGGGACAATATCGCGACCAGAATGAAAAGGCTTTCAATCAGTGGCCACGCCTTGCTGACAAGATGAACAGAAGATGAAGAATCGCCTCAGAACTACTTCAGATTGAGCTTGGCATGATGGCTCCATACTTGAATGGCACGGCTCATTCGCTGATTCAAGTAGCACCCATGTGACGCTTCCAATCTGTCTTTTTCCCCGCGCCTCCTCTGAGGCGCTTTTTTTGTGGCAACACAACAGGCCACCCTCTGACTGAGTGACCTGAGCATCGCACGCTCTGCACCTCCACAAAGACAAGAGGCGAAGGATCCCCCTTGGCCTCTGGCGTTATCGCTGGCTACTCGCTCTGGGGCAGGAACTGCAGCTCTGGCGCAGAAGAGGTCAGCACATCGGCGCAGTAATCCCAAGTGGAGATGCGATAGTGCTGCAGATCTTCATCCAGATGCAGGCCGTCCGACTCCTGATGGAACCAGCTGGCAAAACGGGATGGAGTGATGAGCTGGATCTGCTCTTCGATGGCGTGGCTATCCTTCCCCTCAGCCAGATCGCAATCCTCGATGACCCGCAGGGCATAAATATGGCGAAAATAGACCCTGCAGAGGATTTGCGGGGGTAGATCGATGCTGCGCGCCCGCCCCAGCATGATGGTCAGGGAGTCGCTCCAGAGATCCTGATGCAACTCGGCCACAACCAGACCGGGCGGGAGCTGGCGGGACGGAGCCCAAGGGACGGCAACCTGCCGAATGGCATTTTTCTGTTCCATATTCACCTCACGACAACTCGCTCCCTGTCTTGAGTCTATCTGAACCACATAGTCCCGGCGAAGGCAATCGATGGACAATAAAAACGGCAATAAAAAAGCCGACGTATCAAACGTCGGCGAATAAAAAGTGCTTACAACAGAGGATTCAAATATTCAGACCCGCGGGTCGAAAGATTGGTTCCCTCTTTTTGTAATTAATTTTCGGCGCGTTTAAACATCAGGGTATTGGCGTCCGACTCTTCCGGCACAAAGTAGTAGCCCTCGGCGTTGAAACCGGTCAGCTGCTCCACCTCGGTCAGACGGTGCTTGATGATGTGGCGAGCCATCATGCCGCGCGCCTTCTTGGCGTAGAAGCTGATGATCTTGAACTGGCCGTTCTTCTCATCCTTGAACACCGGTGTGACAATCCGCCCTTTCAGGCTCTTGGGTCGTACCGACTTGAAATACTCGTCGGAGGCCAGATTGATCAGCACTTCATCCCCCTGCGCAGCCAGCGCGTCATTGAGATGGTGAGTGATCACCTCCCCCCAGAACTGGTAGAGATCCTTGCCGCGACTATTGTTGAGCCTGGTCCCCATCTCCAGTCGATAGGGCATCATCAGGTCGAGAGGGCGAAGCACGCCGTAGAGGCCGGAGAGCATCCGCAGGTGTGCCTGAGCGAAGTCAAAATCGGCCTCGCTAAAATCCTCCACCGCCAAACCGGTGTAGACATCCCCCTTGAAAGCCAGCAGCGCCTGACGGGCATTGGCGGGGGTGAAATCTGGCTGCCACTCGGCAAAACGGGCGGCATTGAGACCGGCCAGCTTGTCGCTGATCTTCATCAGAGTGGCGATCTGGTCAGGGCTCAGTTGGCGGGCCCGGCGAATCAGTTCGGCGGAGTGATCCAGCAGCTCGGGTTGGGTGAAACGGGGGGTCACCAGCGGTGACTCGTAATCCAGCGTCTTGGCCGGGGAAACCACAATCAGCATAACGTTCCTTTCTGGCGAGGGGCCGAACAGCGGATCGGCCCCATGTTTCATTCATCCAGCGTCACATTTTCCAGTGTGCCGGACCCCAGCTGCTCGCGACCGGAGAGCTTGATCAGCAGCCGCAGGTCGTTGGCCGAGTCGGCATGGGCGAGGGCCTCACTGTAGCCAATCTGGCCGGCGCAGAACAGGCTGAAAAGCGCCTGATCGAAGGTCTGCATGCCCAGTTCGGCAGATTTGGTCATCACCTCCTTGAGACGGTGCATCTCTCCCTTGCGGATGATGTCGGTGATGAGCGGGGTATTGAGCAGGATCTCGAATGCCGCACTGCGCCGCAAACCATCGACACTCGGCACCAGTTGCTGGGCGACAATGGCTCTGAGGTTGAAGGAGAGATCGAACAGAAACTGGCGATGTTTCTCCTGCGGCACCAGATGGAGGATGCGATCCAGCGCCTGGTTGGCGTTGTTGGCATGCAAAGTGGCGAGACAGAGATGGCCAGTCTCGGCGAACTGAAGGGCAAACTCCATGGTCTCCTGACTTCGGATCTCGCCGATCAGGATCACGTCCGGTGCCTGACGCAGCGAGCTTTTCAGTGCTACATCGAACGACTCGGTGTCGATCCCCACCTCCCGCTGGGTCACCAGGCTACGGCCATGCTGATGGACGAACTCCACCGGGTCTTCCACCGTCAGGATATGACCATCGGCATGCTGGTTGCGATAGCCGATCATCGCCGCCTGAGTGGTCGATTTACCCGCCCCGGTGGCACCGACAAACAGCACCAGCCCGCGCTTGGCCATCGCCACCTCCTGCAGGATCCTGGGGAGCTGCAGATCTTCAAAGGTGGGAATGCGGGTCTCGATACGACGAATCACCATACCGGGCAGCTCCTGCTGCCAGAAGGCGCTGACCCGAAAGCGACCCAGCGCCTCGCGGTAAATCGCGTAGTTGGCCTCCTTGGTGCGGACATAGCGCTCGAAGTGATCGCTGCTGAGGGTATCCCTGACCAGCGTCAGCGCCCCTTTCTTGTCGAGCGCGTCTCCCCCCAGCGACACCAGATGGCCATTTACCTTGAGGGTGGGCGGCGAGCCCACCGTCACAAACAGATCCGATCCCTTTCGCTCGACCAGCTCGCTCAGCAGATCATCCAGATTCATCATTTATCCCTCCCTGGGTACAAGTCGCTTAAATGCTGTTGGGATCAACGGCCTTGGCCTTGGCATCGAGGGATGCCACCACGCCACGACTCACCAGCTGCTTGAGGCTCTGATCCATGGTCTGCATGCCGTGGGTCATCCCGGTCTGGATCACCGAGTAAAGCTGGGCAATCTTGTCCTCCCGAATGAGGTTACGCACCGCCGGAATGCCCATCATGATCTCGTGCGCTGCCACCCGACCGCCACCAATGCGCTTGAGCAGGGTCTGGGAGATGACCGCCCGCAGGGATTCGGAGAGCATGGAGCGTACCATGTCCTTCTCCGCACCAGGGAAGACGTCGATGATACGGTCGATGGTCTTGGCCGCCGACGAGGTGTGCAGAGTGCCAAACACCAAGTGGCCGGTTTCGGCGGCAGTCATGGCCAGACGAATGGTCTCAAGGTCGCGCATCTCGCCCACCAGAATGATGTCCGGGTCTTCCCGCAGTGCCGAGCGCAGGGCGTTGCTGAAGCTCTTGGTATCACGGTGTACTTCCCGCTGGTTCACCAGGCAGCGCTTGTTCTCGTGGACGAATTCGATGGGGTCCTCGATGGTGAGGATGTGGTGATGGAAGTTCTCGTTGATGTAGTTGACCATGGCCGCCAGGGTGGTCGACTTACCGGAACCGGTCGGGCCGGTCACCAACACCAGACCCCGCGGGAACTCGGCAATCTTGCGGAAGATCTCCGGCGCATCGAGATCTTCGAGGCTCAGCACAGTGCTGGGGATGGTACGAAATACCGCGCCCGAACCGCGCGCCTGCTGGAAGGCGTTGACCCGGAAACGGGCCAGATTGGGCACCTCGAACGAGAAATCGACCTCGAAGTTCTCCTCCAGCTCCTTGCGCTGATGGTCGTTCATGATGTCGTAAATGAGGGCATGCACTTCCCGGTGTTCCAGGGCGGGCAAATTGATCTTGCGAACCTCACCATCAACCCTGATCATCGGGGGAACCCCGGCCGAGAGGTGTAGATCCGAGGCTTTATGCTTTACACTGAAAGCCAATAACTCTGTGATATCCATAGACTTGTCATTCTCCCATCACAAGATCACTAACGAAATATGAACCAGATTGCCCAGCACCTGTTTCAGGTAAAGGAACGTATTGCCCAGGCCGCCGAACGGGCTAGCCGCAACCTGCAGCAGATCCGCCTGCTGGCCGTGAGCAAGACCAAGCCGGTCGAGGCCATCATGGCCGCCCATGCCGCAGGTCAGCGCTGCTTTGGCGAATCCTACGCTCAGGAAGCAGCGGCCAAGATCGATACCTTGCGCCAGCAGCCGGAATATAGCGACATAGAGTGGCACTTTATCGGCCCTTTGCAATCGAACAAATCCAAACTGGTCGCCGAACGGTTCGACTGGGTGCAGAGCGTGGATCGGGACAAGCTGATCGACCGGCTCAACAACCAGCGCCCAACTACAATGGCACCGCTAAATGTTTGTCTGCAAATCAATATTAGCGGAGAGAGCAGCAAATCCGGAACGTCGGAACAAGAGATTTTCCGCCTTGCCGAGCAGGTCTCTCAAAGTGAGCGACTGGTGCTGCGGGGACTGATGGCCATTCCAGAGCACACCAGTGACGAGCGCGTACTGGCCGCCCAAATGACCCGCATGCAGACTCTGTTCACCGAGCTTGCGCGACAATACCCCACGGTGGATACCCTCTCGATGGGCATGACCGAGGATCTTGAACTGGCGATCGCCCACGGCAGCACCATGGTGCGGGTCGGCACCGCCATCTTCGGCGCCCGTGACTACTCATAGGCAAGGCCAGCGGATAACCCATACGTCCGCCTCTTGCCCGACTTCATCAACAGGAGCGTTTGATGGAACACCGAATTCTGGCGTCAGGTGGTGCAGGCAGCGCCAACCCCGCCGCGACCCCATGTGCTACAGGAGCATCTGATGCAGCATAGAACGCTGGCCTTTATAGGCGCGGGCAACATGAGCCGCAGCATCATCGCCGGACTGGTCAAGGCGGGTTATCCCGCCGGGCAGATCACGGCCGCCAACCCCAGTCTGCCCAAGCTGGAGACGCTGGCGAGCGAACATGGCATTCGCATCACCCAGAGTAATGCCGAGGCGGCCCGCGACGCCGAAGTGATCGTGCTGGCAGTCAAGCCGCAGCTGATGGCCGGCATGCTGGCAGCACTGGTTGAAGAGCTGGGCTCCCTTGAAGGCAAGCTGCTCATCTCCATCGCGGCCGGTATCAAGGTGGCGCGCCTTGGCGAGATGGCCGGTGGCCACGACCGCATCATCCGCACCATGCCCAATACCCCTGCCCTGCTGGGTCTGGGCATGACCGGCCTCTACGCCCCCGAGCATATTGGAGCCAGTGATCGCGCGTTTGCCGAGCAGATGATGCAGGCGGTCGGCAAGACCCTCTGGGTGGAGCAGGAGTCTGGCATCAACGGCGTCATCGCCGCGGCGGGCAGTGCTCCGGCCTACTTCTTCCTCTTTATGCAGGCCATCGCCGAAGAGGCCGAAGCGATGGGTTTCTCGCCCGATCAGGCACGCCTGCTGGTGCAGCAGACCGCGCTGGGCGCAGCCGCCATGGTGGAGCAGAACCCTGAGCTGTCGCTGCAAACCCTGCGTGAGCAGGTCACCAGCAAGGGCGGCACCACAGCCGAAGCCATCAAGACATTCCAGCAGCAGGGGCTGATGCCGCTGACTGCGCAAGCCATGCAGGCGGCCGTTGCTCGTGCCACCGAAATGGAAACCCTCTTCTAACAGGAGCCCAGATGAACACTGCTTACTTTCTGATTAACACCGTTTTCGATCTCTACCTGATGGTGATCCTGCTGCGCGTCTGGCTGCAGTGGGCCCGCGCTGACTTCTACAACCCGATGAGCCAGATGGTGGTCAAGCTGACCAATCCGCTGGTGATCCCGCTGCGCCGCGTTATCCCGGGCTTGGGCGGCATCGATCTCGCTTCCGTGGTGCTGGCGCTGGCCATCGCCTTCGCCAAGCTGGCCCTGCTCAAGAGCATGAACGTACTGCTGGCGGACTGGCTCAGCATCAGCCTGTTTGCCGCGCTGACCGTGCTGAAGAAAGCCGGCTCGATGATCTTCTGGGTACTGCTGATCCGCGCCATCCTGAGCTGGGTCAGCCAGGGCCGCAACCCCATCGAATACGTGATGCATCAGCTGACCGAGCCATTCCTCGCCCCTATCCGCCGCGTACTGCCGGCACTGGGCGGGCTGGATCTCTCGGTGCTGGTCGCCTTTATCGGCCTGCAAGCCATCAACTACCTGCTGGGTGACCTGTTTGGCCAGCTGTGGTGGATGATTTGATGCCAGCCGTCCTGCAACAAGGGGATGAACTGGTACTGCATCTGGTGATCCAGCCCAAGGCGAGTCGGGATCAGATCATCGGATTGCATGGCGAAGAGCTGAAAGTGGCCATCACGGCGCCGCCCGTCGATGGCCAAGCCAACAGCCATCTGATCAAGTTTCTGGCCAAGCAGTTCAAGGTGGCCAAGGGACAGATCACCATAGTGCGGGGCGAGCTTGGACGGCACAAAACCGTCGCCATCGACAGTCCCAAACAGTTGCCGCAAGAAGTGAGTGCACTGCTGAATGACACGCAAGGTTGAATGAATCGGCCTGCGCCAACCGTAGATATGAGAGGGATGACAGATGAAAACAGCCTGGATGAGTGGCCTGCTGGCACTGCTGATGACCCTGCCGCTCAAGGCAGAACAGATGAAGGAGCTGGGGCCCTGGCTGGTACACTACAACGCCTTCAACTCCAGCTTCCTCACACCGGAGGTCGCCAAAGCGTATGGACTGGAGCGCAGTCGCTACAACGCCATCATCAATATCGCGGTACAGGACAAGCAGAAAGTGGCGCAAGCCGTGGGGATCACCGGTGAGGCCAAGAACCTGACCGGCACCATCCGCACCCTGAACTTTCAGGAGGTAAAAGAGGGCGATGCCATCTACTATCTGGCGACCCTCCCCTACCGCAACGAAGATACCTATCAGTTCACCCTGAAGATCATGGGCGGTGGGCAGCAACAGAACCTCAGCTTCCAGCAGACCTTCTACGTCGACTGAGCAGCAACAAGAAGCCCCGACCAAGGCCGGGGCTTCATTTTATCCATATGACAAGGGCGCCATCAGGGCGCCCTTGTTACATCTATTCCGTACCGCGACTGTTACAGGGCGAGGAACAGACCGGCCAGACAGGCGCTCATCAGGTTCGCCAGCACGCCGGAGAGAATGGCGCGCATGCCGTAACGGGCGATGAAGGATTTGCGCTCCGGCACCATGGAGCCCAGACCGCCGATCAGGATCGCCATGGAGGAGATGTTGGCAAAGCCGCACAGGGCGAAGGTCACGATGGCCTTGCTCGACTCGCTCAGGGTCTGATCCTGCACCAGGCCGATAAAGGCGACGAACTCGTTGACCACGATCTTGGTACCGATCAGGGCGCCAGCGGCTTGTGCCTGATCCCAGGGCACACCGATCAGCCAGGAGACGGGGGCAAACAGCCAGCCCAGAATGATCTGGAAGCTCAGATCCAGCCCTGCCAGACCGCCAGCCCAGCCGAGCAGGCCATTGAGCATGGCGATCACACCAACGAAGGCCAGCAGGGTCGCACCGACCGCCACCGCAATATTGAGGCCGGACATGGCGCCATCGGCCGCCGCTTCAATCACGTTGGTGGCACGGGGGATCTCAACATCCTGATGGTGATCGACCTCTTCAGCTCCCGGCGGCACCAGGATTTTGGCCATCGCCAGACCGGCAGGGGCCGACATGAAGGCGGCAGCGATCAGGTATTTCAACTCAACCCCGAGGCTGGCATAGCCCACCAGAGTGCCACCGGCGACGGAAGCGAGACCACAGCTCATCACCGCGAAGAACTGGGAATCGGACATCTTGGAGAGGTAGGGTTTGACCACCAGCGGCGCTTCCACCATGCCGACGAAGATGTTGGCGGTCGCGGAGAGGCTCTCGGCACGGCCGGTGCCCAGCAATTTCTGCAAGCCACCACCCAGCAGGGCGATCACCCGCGGCATGATGCCGATGTGGTAGAGGATGGCGATCACCGCGGAGAAGAAGATGATGACCGGCAACACGTTGAAGGCAAAGATGAAGCCCAGCTTGAACTTGGCCAGATCGCCGAACAGGAAGGCGATCCCCTCCTGACCATAACCGATCACGCTGCTTACGCTCTCGCTGACCCCGTTCAGCACGTGCT
Source organism: Aeromonas sp. 600948 (assembly GCF_049174875.1). NCBI lineage: Bacteria > Pseudomonadati > Pseudomonadota > Gammaproteobacteria > Aeromonadales > Aeromonadaceae > Aeromonas > Aeromonas sp. 600948. The sequence continues at coordinate 72,589 of NZ_JAAKTY010000005.1, read as the reverse complement.
GACCGGCAGGCAGCCAGAGCACCAGACCGGCAAACATGACTTGCAGACAGAGGGCAAGACCAACTGTTCGCAATGGGATACGACGACGATTATCAGAGCAGATGACGGCAAGCGCCAGGATACTCAGGATGCCGAGCAGGGCAATCATAGGGACTCCATCAGGTGGGGCAAAAGATGGGCGCGGATTCTGCGCCTCTCACCCCGTCACTGCAAGTCCGCTTGGTTACAAGCCTGTTAGAAAAAACGTTTGCACGATATCGGTTGCGCCAACTGGCTGATTTGGTTCGGTTTTAGTATCAGGAGAAATCGAGAGTTTTTATATGGAAACAATCATTCCTCACTGCCGGACAATTTACCCCCGAGCCAGGGGACCAGTCGCTGCTCCCAATAGGGTTCGGGGCCAAATCTGGCCTTGAGGAAATCGATGAAGAGACGGATCTTGGGATCCAGATGTTCGCGCCTGGCATAAACGGCGTGTACCGCCATCTGCTGGTTCGGTCGCCATCCTGGCAACACCGGGATTAGCTTGCCGCTCTGTAACTCCTTGTCCAGCAAGTAGTTGGCGATATAGGCGATGCCGAGCCCGGCCAGTGCCGCATCCCGCACCGCCTCCGCCATATCCACCCGATAGTTGCCCGCCACCTGCACCGTCTGGCGCTCCTTGCCCTGGCGAAACGACCACTGGTGATAGCGCCGCTCCCGACTCTGGTAAGTGATGCAGTTGTGCTGGGCCAGATCCTTGGGATGGAGCGGCGTACCGTGGCTCAGCAGGTAATCCGGCGAAGCCGCCACCACGAAGCCAATGTCGGCCAGCCGCTGTCCCACCAGCCCTTCCGGCTTGTCCTCATAGGTGGTGAGCCAGAGATCCAGCCCCTCATCCACCAGATTGGTTCTGTGGTCGAACAGCGAGACCTCCAGCTCCAGCTCGGGATAGCGATCCTGAAACGCCTTGAGATGAGGAATGACGTGCAGACGACCAAAAGATTGGCCCACCCCGAGATGGAGCACGCCACTCACCTTGCCACGCCGCTCGGCGATCATGGAGTCAGCCTCCTGCGCCACCGCCACCAGCGCATGGCAGTGACGGGCATACTCCTGACCCAGCTCGGTCAGGACGAAGCGGCGGGTGGTGCGCTGCACCAGCTGGGCGCCAAGGGTGGTCTCCAGCAGCGCCAGCTGCTTGCTGATATGGGATTTGGAGACCCCGAGACGACGGGCGGCGGCAGAGATCCCCTGCTCGCGCACCAGCGCATCGAAGATCACCATTTGAGGAAGACGTTGCAGCACAGGATAACCGGATTGAGTGGCGGTAGCCCATTATTCCAGAGCCGCCCGCCAAGGGGTAGGGTCAGAGCCCCAGCGCCCGGGTGATCTGCAGTTTGAGGGGGTCGTCAGCCGGATTCTGGTTGGCGCCGTAGCTGGCGATCAGCTTGCCATCGCGTCCCACCAGATACTTGTGGAAGTTCCAGTTCGGCTCATCCCCATCAGCGGCCGCCGCCAACCCCTTGAACAGTGGCACAGCATCGGAGCCCCGCACCGCTACCCGATTGAACATCGGGAAGGTGACGCCATAGTCGCGGCGGCATACCTCGGCGGTCTTGGTCTCGTTGCCCGCCTCCTGCCAGAAGTCGTTGGAGGGGAAGCCCAGAATAATCAGCCCTTTATCCTTGTAGCTCTGGTAGAGCTTCTCCAGATCTCGGAACTGGCCGCTGTAGCCGCAATAGGAGGCGGTATTGACCACCAGCACTACCTTGTCCTCGGTCAGCTGACAGAGGTTGTGGCGCTGGGCATTGTTGAGCTCCCGCATCTCCACATTGAAATAATCTGGGCACGCCGCAGAGGCCGCACCGGCCCCCAATAACAGCAACAGAGTGAACCATTTCATCGCCAAGACTCCTTTTGTTTTGTCCATCATACGCGGTTACCAGAGCCGCAGTTCACTCTCAATGCAATGGAATGCCGGTCAGCCAGCCGTGGCCCCAGAACACCAGCAGCGCGGTGGCAGCCAGGCCCGCCCCGACGCTGATGCCGGTGCCCGTCCAGTTAGCCGCCGGACGGGGATATCGCTGCCAGTCCCGCACCGAAATCCAGACCATGCTCACCAGCGCCCACAGCCCGATGCCGCCAAACAACACCAGAGAGCGCGCCTCGCTGTTGACCAGCAGATGGGCCACCGCCCAGAGCAGGGTACCGAGCAGTTGGGGATGCACCAGCCAGCGGCGCAGATGGTTGGGCCCCTGGCCGGAGAAGAACAGGATCAGCGCAAAGGGCATCATCACCGTCATGGTCATCGGCCCCCACTCCGGCAGGAAGTAGAGCGGCAGCGAGCTGGCCGAGCGCCAACCGGCGATGATGCAGGCAATGGCGACAAACACCAGCAGGGAGAAGAGCCCCTTGTAGCGATTCTCACCCAGCAGTTCTCTCAGTCGCGCCCGATGGGCCACCGCAAAACAGGGGTAGAGATGGATCAGGGTAAACAGCGCAACCCCCAGGGTCAGCAGGAACATGAGTCTCTCCTTGTACTTGGTACGACCACTATGCCGTAAAGGGAGATGTGCGCCTATCAAAACCGCGCTGATCCATGGAGTCAAAAGTGTAGCAAGACAAAGGAGCAGAAAGAAAAGAGCCGATCACGATGGATCGGCAAATAAGTGCCAGGGCAGTCAGACATCTCGCCAGATGGGAGATGCCCCAAACGGGGATATTGAGTGGCCGATGGCGCCCATCGGCCGAACAGGATCAGCCCTTGAGCTGATAGAGCGCCGCTACGTTGCGCGCAGTGAGTTGAATATTGGTGCTGGCGCTCTCCAGCGCCTCCGGCAGAGACATGGCGCGGTTGACCACGGCGAATACCGCGTCCAGACCGTGATCGTGTACCACACCACAATCGTCGGTCAGGCAACCGGAGATGCCGATCACCGGCTTGCCGAACTGCTTGGCGCAACGTGCGACACCGATTGGCGTCTTGCCATGGATGGTCTGGCTGTCGATGCGCCCTTCGCCGGTGATAACCAAGTCCGCATCGGCCACTTCCTCGGCCAGCTTCAGGGCTTCAATCACGATCTGAATGCCGGGCTTGAGCTCGGCACCAAGCAGACCGACCAGCGCGGCCCCCATGCCACCGGCAGCGCCCGCCCCCGGAATATCCTTCACCTGCTTGCCAAGGGCCTGCTCAATGCAGTCGGCATAACGGGAGAGGTTGGCATCGAGCTGCGCCACCATCTCGGGGGTCGCCCCCTTTTGCGGGCCAAACACGGCGGAGGCGCCTTTCGGGCCGCACAGCGGGTTGTTCACATCGCACGCCACCTCGATAACCAGGTCGCTCAAGCGCGGATCCAGACCGTTCAGATCGATGGTCGCGAGCTCAGCGAGACCGGCGCCACCCAGCTCGATGGCTGAGCCATCGGCTTTGAGCAGCTTGCCGCCGAGCGCCTGGATCATGCCAGCACCGCCGTCATTGGTGGCGCTGCCGCCGATACCGAGAATGAGGTGCTTCACCCCCATCTCCAGCGCAGCCAGGATCAGCTCACCGGTGCCGAAGCTGGAGGTGAGCAGCGGATTGCGCTGCTCGGGCGCCACCAGATGGATACCGGAGGCGGCGGCCATCTCGATGACGGCGCGCTCGCCATCGCCCAGCAGGCCGACGAAGCCCTGCACCTTGTTGCCTAGGGGCGCGGTCACTTCGACCGGCAGGATCCGGCCACCGGTGGCATCGACCAGCGATTGCACCGTGCCTTCACCGCCATCGGCCATCGGCAATTTGACGTAGGTGGCGTTCGGCAGCACCTGCTTGAAACCGGCCTCGATGGCATCAGCCACCGCCATGGCGCTCAGACTCTCCTTGAATGAATCGGGGGCAATAACAATTTTCATATCAATTCCTTAGGCGAGGCCAAACACGCCAAACATCAGGGTGGAGACAGTGGCAATGGTCAGACCGACTGCAGTTTCGTAAGGGATAAGTTTCAGGCGCTCACCCACCCCCATGTGGACGCTGCCACCGGTGGCATGGAAGAAGGAGCCGTGGGGCATGTGGTCAAACACGGTGGCACCGGCATGGATCATCGCCGCCCCGGCCAGACTGCTGATCCCCAGTTCAATCAGGGTGGAGCTGAATACGTTGGAGGCCACCACGGTACCGGCGGTGGTCGAGGCGGTTGCCAGCGACATCAGGGCACCGGAGATGGGCGCCAGCAGGTAGGAGGGCAGACCGGAGGCGGTCAGGCCGCTGATCAGCACATCTTTCAGGCCGGAGTTGGCGATGATGCCCGCCAGGGTACCGGTACCCAGCAGCATGATGGCGACCGGCGCCATACGAGCGAGGCCGGAGACCGCAAACTGGTTCACCTTGCTGAATTTACCCATCATCAGGGCACCGACCAGACCACCAAGCGGCAGTGCAATCAGCGGATCCACCACGATACCGGCAACAGGACGCAGAGCCAGCAGCAGGATGGCGACCAGCGGTGCACTGATGGCGGCGGCAAAGCCTGGCAACTTGGCACCGGCAAAGCTCACCACCTCATCAGCAGCAACCTTGCTGCCCTTGTTGTTCAGCCGCTTGGCCAGCCAGTAGGCCATCACCAGACCGAACAGACCCGGAATGATGCCCGCCGCCATCACAGAGGTGAGGGGCAGATGGAAGGCATCAGCCGCGGCAATGGCGTTGGGATTGGGGGACATGACGTTACCCGCCTTGCCGCCGCCGATCATCGCCAGCAGGATGGCCGCCTTGGAGAGGTCGGCACGGCGGGCGATGGCCAGCGCGATGGGGGCGACCGTGATAACGGCCACATCCACGAATACGCCGACCGCAGTCAGGATCAGGGTTGCCAGCGCCAGCGCCAGCAGGGCGCGGGTTTCACCGAGTTTCTTGACGATGGTCTCGGCGATAGTGGTGGCAGCGCCCGATTCGATCAGTACACCCGCCAGCACACCGGCCGCCAGGATCCGCATTACAGCTGTGGTGATCCCCTGGGCGCCGCCGATCATCAGGGCTACGGTCTGGGTCAGATCGGCACCGCCAATCAGGCCACCGGCAAGGGCACCCACGATCATGCCGTAAGCGGGCGGCACCTTCTTCAAAATGAGGATGATGGCGATGGAGAGCGCCGCGATGGCGCCAAGGGCTGTAACCGGGATCATGACGGACACCTTCAATGGGAGTGAATGGCCGCCATTATGGAGATCTGCAATCAGAATGCTTTGGCTGAATAGCCAAAAATCACGTCATGTAAAAGTAGTTTTTTGTCTAAAATTACAATCACAAGTCGAGATTAAAGCCGAGATAGAGCAAAAATTTGTCGTCTAACTTGTTGAAATTCAACCCGGTTATCTGCTCTATTCGCCCCAGACGATAGCGCAGGGTATTGGGGTGAATGAACAGGGCTTCGGCACAGCGATGCAGATCACAATCCTGCAAGAAATAGTGGCGCAGGGTCTTCTGCAGCGCCCCTTTGCCATCTTCCCGGGCCAGTTTCTGCAGCGGTGTGCGCAGCTGATCCGCCTGCCAGGAGTCCGCCAGACTGCCCAGCAGCACCGGCAAACGGTAGTCCTCAAAGAAGTAGACCTGTTTGCGCGGCGCCTGCCGCATGCCACGGCGCAGGGTATCGCGCGCCGTCTGGTAAGAGCGCGCCAGCCCGTCGATCCCGGCGAAGTAATCGCCCACCGCGATATGCACCTTGAAGTGGGGAATGCGCGCCAGCAACTGCTTGATCCGGCTGCGCTCCTGCGCCGATTGCCAGACGCCCTCACTCAATTGTGCCGGTTTGAGCACCACTATCTCGTCGAGCCCGTTGATGGCGACCAGATTGTCCCGCTCCGGATTTTCCAGCTGATGAACCAGCTCTCGCAGACGCGCCGGATCGGCCTCCTCCAGCGCAAGCACGGCCACCACCCTGGGCTGGGCCAAGTCCAGCCCGAGAAAGCGGGCCGCCTGCTGCAATTGATCGACTCGCCCCTCGCCCCGAATGAGCTGCAACACCAGCTCCTCCTTGTGGCGCTTGTCCCACTGCAACTGCTCGGTGAGCGCCGCCTGCTCCAGGATCAGCTCTGCCGTCATTCGCACCAGCTCGGCGTAAGCACGAACTTCCTCCGGATCGCCAGAGATGCCGATCACCCCGATCAGCTCCCCCTGATAGGAGATGGGCAAATTGATGCCGGGTCGCACCCCTTTGAGCTGCAAGGCAGTCGCTTCGCTGATCTCCACCACCCGGTTTTCTGTCAATGCCAGCACGGCCCCTTCGTGACGCTGATGGATCCGCTCCGGATTGCCGGACGCAATGATGAGGCCGTGTTCGTCCATCACGTTGACCGAAAAGGAGAGGATCTTCATCGCCCGCGCGACGATCTGGCGGGCAAGGTTATCGTTTAGCTGCATAACATCTCCGGACAAGGGGCTGATCTGGCTACGTCACCACGAGGCGATTCAGGGCACATGGGCGCAAAGATGCCACATCATCAAGACAAGCGAGAGGGGGATCGCTAGAATAGGCCACTTTACCCGATGTGTGCCCCGCCATGGAGCAGGAATTGCGTGCTTGCACCCGCCTGCCCGTGCTGGCCCATCCCTCCGATCTGGACTGTGCTATGGATTATGAATTTCGCCGCGACCCGTTTGGTGGCTATCGCGCCCGGTTCTCCATGGGCCATGAAGCCATCGGTCAGTGGCTGATCGACGAGGTTGGCAAGGATGAGGAGAAGCTCGACGAGCTCTTCTCCATCATTGATCAGCTCTCCAACCGCACCCGAGTCGAATACCGGCTCAACGGCGGTGACTACTCCCTGCTGCTGACCCATGAAGAGGCGGAGGTGAAAGCCAACGCCCTCAATATCGAGCTGGGTGAGGATCTTGACGATCTCGCCTACTACGATGATGAACAGCTGGCCATGTGCGGGCTGGAAGATTTTGCCCAGGTGCTCGGCTCCTGGCGCGCCTTTATCCGTAACGAGGATATGGGCTGATTGACCCAATGTCGGGCAAATGTGCCCTTTTGCCTAACTCAACAGGATTGACTATGTCTATTTACGATTTTGATGACGAACTGCCGGAAGACGAAGAACAGGAATCCACCAAGAAAGCGGCTGCACCTGCCAAGAAGAAAGGCAAGCAGGTGATGAACACTCAGGTCAACCTGAGCCCGCGCGATGCCAGCCGTCTGAACGGCATGCACGTTGAAGCGATCGCCACGCTGGACGACGTCAGCCTGCCGAAGAACGTCATCTTCAAGGCTGGCCTGATCGCCCTGGGCGAACTGGAAGCCGGCAAGCGCGCCGATATCATCGCCCGCGTGATCGCAGAATCAGGCCGCTAATCGCCCCTGAAGTGTCTAGTCCTGAAATAGGTTTACACATTTTCAACTAGCATTTATCTACTCAGAACCCCCTATGTACCGCATCGGGGGTTCTGTATTTCAACGCATGATGCGGCCGCTCCTCGTTGTAAATATCTACTGCTTCACGCACCATTTCCCGCGCTTGCGTCAAATCCTGCGGGCTTTGCAGCAATAACTCTCCTTTCAAAATCCCGTTCACCCGCTCCGCCAACGCATTCTGATAACAGTCATACCCATCCGTCATCGAGCATTTCACCCCGTACCGTTCATGTAATGACTGATACAGTCCCGAGCAATACTGCACGCCGCGGTCTGAGTGATGGATAAGTTCACCGCCGCCACGTCGTTGCTTCAGTGCTTTCTTGAACGCCATCGCCACCGATTCGGCGTGCATCCCTTCGTGCACGTGATGGCCCACTATCTTGCGTGAGTACGCATCCGTCACCAGGCTCAGGTACAGCGGCCCGCTCCTGGCTGGCAGATAGGTGATATCTGCGACCCAGACCTGCTCCGGGGCCACCGGTGTGACCTGCTCTGGCCCCGCCTTGAGCAAGTTGGGATGACGGTAGAAACGGTGAAAACTGTGGGTGGTCTTGTGATAAGCCCGTCTGGGTGGCACCAGCAGGCGGTGCTCGGCCAATATCCGAAACAGCCTGTCACGCCCGACCTTGAGCCCGCCATCATCCTGACCCTGCAGCAGATAATGCAGCTTGCGAGTGCCCATCCGAGGTTGTCGCAGTCGAACCTGACGCACAAAACGCACCACCTGCAATCCCTGTGCATGGCGCTCATCGGCGACCCGATTGCGCTTGTAGTAAGCCTGCCGGCTTATCCCCAGAAACAGGCAAGCCCTGACAATGGTCAGCCTCTCGACTTGCCGCTGCGAGAGGACTTGCCGGGTCGCTTTTTTACGATGGAGACGCCGTAGTCATTCTTCAGTACATCGACGACGGCCTCAAAGAACTGGGCCTTCTGACTCATCAGCGCCAGCTGTTGCTCGAGTTCCTTGATGCGCTGTTCGGGCGTCTGGTTGTCGGGGTCAGGCATGGTGATGCTCCTGCCGGCGCGCACAGAAGCCCCCTGGCTCCAATCTTGCCGACCATGTTTACGCAACCATACCAGAACGGTGGAGCGGCCCTGAATGCCATAACGCACCTGAGCCTGTTTGTAGGTGAGCTCGCCTTTTTCAATCTGCTCGACCAGTGCCAGTTTAAAAGTCAGCGAGTAATCGCGCTGTGTCCGTTTCACACCTTGTCCCATCGGGTTCTCCATTTATTGGGGGGGAAAGGTGTAAACCATATTCAGGACGGGACAAAGGCATAAAGAAAGCCGGAGCCACTGCTCCGGCTTTTTAATTGGTGCCAATCTGCTCTGACTCAGGGTTGCTCACAGCGCAGCAGACGTGGCTGTCCCCAGGGAACCAGTTGGTCGTAATGGCCACTGGCACGTGCCGCAGCCAAGGCTTCGTTGAAGCGTTCTATCAGTTCGCGTCCATTTTGCATCTTGCGCGACACCAGCAAATAGAAGGTATCCCGCTGGCGAAAATAGGGGAGCGGTTGCAGATAGTTCGGGTCGCCGAACACCTGCATGCTGGCGTCCGCCGTCACCGCATCATTCATCGGCATCAGATCAACCCGTTTCCGCTCAAGCAGTTGCAGACATTGCACCAAACTCTTGGGGCGAGTGAGCCGCAATGAAAAACGGGCAATCACCTCATCTGCGTGACTGGTGCTCCAGCTGGCAGGAATACAGACTCTCAACCCCTGCCACTTGCCATCGAGTACCGCATCACTGCCACGATAGGTGAACCAGGAGAGGTGATCGATATGAATGGGGGCGCTGTAATAGAACAGCTTGGCTCGCTCACGCGTCCAGGCATAAGGGAAGGTGGCGGATGCCAGGCCGTTGCGAACCAGCTCGTAGCCCCGGTTCCATGGCAGGTAATCCACCTTCAGCTCGTCATAGCCAGCCTCGCGCAGCAGGGTCGTCACCAGCCGGGTGCTCTGCCCACCATCAGGCAGCCCGGGCCCGGAATAGGGCGAAAAATCTCCGGTTACCAGCGACAGGGGGGCGCATGACAACCATCCACACCAACAACAGAACAACCAGCCATAGTGCTTCATCGCCATCCCTCTCTTTACTCTCCAGTTCAGTATAGGAGGCTGACCCAAATAACCCGGTCTGGTTGCCTTTGCGCCAACGCCCCTGCTAAGGTGCAGCGCTTTTATTACAGAGGAGTTCCGATGTTACCCCTACCTGACATACTGATCTGGGCAGCACTGGCACTGGCCACCCTGCTCTGTATGGCACGCCAACGCCTGCCAGGTTTCCTGCTGCTTGCTGTGGCTCTGCTGCTGGCGCTCTGGCTGGATCGCATCACCACGACCGCACTGCTGGTGACGCTGGCAGCCCTGCTGCTGGCCTGGCGTCTGCCCACCTTCTCCGGCCATAGCCGCCCCCTCGCATGGTCAGCCCTGCTGGCATGGGCGGTGGCACTGACCCTGCACCTGATCCCCGGTTTCAGCAATCTCAAGGTGCTGGATCAGGTACTGGCAGGCCCCGCCAGTGTGCCATTCAACATGTATCTGAACCTCGACAAGCCACTGCTCTTCTTTGGGCTGCTGCTGGCCTGTCCGACGCTGCTTGGTAAGGGAGGCGCTATCCGCTGGCGTCCGCTGGCTCTGTTACTGCTGCCGCTGGGTGCCCTGCTGGTCATCGCCTGGCAGTTGGGGGCACTGAAACCGGAAGTGGGTCTGCCCCACTGGTGGTGGCTGTTTGCACTCAACAACCTGCTGTTCACCTGCGTGGCGGAAGAGGCGCTGTTTCGAGGCGCTATTCAGCAGGGGCTGACCGAGCGTTACCGCCCCTGGATTGGCATCATCGTGGCCGCGCTACTGTTCGGAGCCATCCACCTGCCCGGTGGCCCACTGCTGGCGCTGTTTGCGACCCTGGCAGGCTGCTGCTACGGCTTGGTATTCCAGCTCAGCGGGCGACTCTCCGTGGCCATCCTGATCCACTTCGCCTTCAACTTCGCCCATCTGGTGCTCTTCACCTACCCGCTGGCCAGAGCCTGACGGTCAACTGCGCGGCGTCTTGCCCTTGAACTGCTTGACGCTGCGTTTGGCCTGAGTACGGCGATTGGCCTGCTTGTCACGAGGGGGGCGTTTGCCCTCCCCGCTGGCAGGCTGGTCGGTGATCGGGAATCCCGCCAGATCTCCCAGCGGCAGCTCGCGGCCGGTCAGGGTGCGGATGGCTTGCAGCATGTCACTCTCGCCATGACAAACCAGCGAGATGGCCAACCCCTCGCGGCCAGCCCTGGCGGTACGCCCGATGCGGTGAACGTAGACAGGGGCACTGGCGGGCAAGTCCAGATTGATCACCAGCGGCAGCGCCTCCACATGGATGCCGCGCGCCATCAGGTCGGTGGCCACCAGCACCCGCACCCGACCCTCCTTGAAATCATTGAGCGCCTGCTCGCGCACCGCCTGCTCCTTCTCGCCATGGAGAGCAGCCACCGCAATGCCCGCCTTGGCCAGCTTTCTGGCGACCCCGTCGGCATCATCCCGCGCACTGATAAAGACCAGCACCTGCGGCCACGCCTGCTCCTTGAGCAGGCTGATGAGCGCCGGCACCTTGCTGCTCTTGTTGACCAGATAGAGTCGCTCTTCGATCTCGTTCACCACGCTGTTGAGGGGTGTGGCCTCGATACGGGTTGGCTCACGCAGCAGGCCGTTGGCCAGCGCCTCCAACTCGGCAGGCAAGGTGGCGGAGAAGAACAGGGTCTGGCGATCCGCCGGAATAAAGCCGAGCAGCGCCTTGATGTCGGGAGCAAAGCCCATCTCCAGCAGGCGATCCGCCTCATCCAGCACCAGCAGCTGCAGACCATCCAGCCCCAGCAACTGTTGGGTCAGCAGATCCCGCAACCGCCCGGGTGTAGCCACCAGCAGCTGTGGCCCCTGCGCCAGTTCGGCCTGTTGCCGCTCCTGCGCAACGCCCCCACACAACGTCACGATGCACAATCCCAGCGCCTCGGCCCCCTCTTTAAGCGCGGCAGATACCTGAATCGCCAGCTCGCGGGTTGGCACCAGCACCATACCCTGCACCTGGCTGGAGGCAGGATCCAGCCGTTGCAGCAGCGGCAAACCAAACGCCAGCGTCTTGCCGCTGCCGGTCTGGGCCAGTGCCAGCAGATCCTGCCCCGCCAACGCCGCCGGAATCGCCAGCTGCTGGATGCGGGTCGGCGTCTGCAAGGTGGTGGGCAAAGAGGCCAGCAGAGCGGGATGGAGGGCAAGTTCGCGAAAGGTCATGGCGCTACGTCAACAAAGAAGTGGGAGGCGAAGTCTAGTGAGCGGGGGCCGAGAAGTAAAACCCTATCCATGATGGCCAGGCCAAGGGGGGATTGCAACGGGCTGACTACACTTGAGCTGACCCATCACAGAGAAAACTGTCATGACCAGACACATCCCCATCCTGCTGCTGACCAGTGCGCTGCTTGGCAGCATCTCGCTCGGCCTGTCCGGCAGCACGGCGAGCGACAGTGCGGCCGAACAGGCCAAACCGGTGCGTACTCTTAACGCGCATCTCGGTGAGCTGCCGGGACTGATCAATGCCGACAAGACAGGACCTTTCGTTGATTTAGTGCGCGCCATCGACGATCTTCATCCCGATGTGACCATCAGAATCACCATCTATCCCATCGCCCGGGCCATGGCCGGAGTGATCGCTGGCAAGGCAGATCTCGGTCTGCCCGCCATCCGCAATCTCAGGGAGGTCGATATGCTCCCCTACCGTTTCAGTACCCGCAGCTTTGGCAAGGTGGCCCATGTGATTTACAGCAATACTGCCCATCCGGTCACCACAGATATGGCCTATGGCATAGTGCCCACCAAACGGGATCTGCTGATTGAAGCCGTTCCCGACTATATGCCCTTCTCGGTACAGCGCTCGATGAGTATCGAGCAGTCACTGCGCAAACTGTCTCGGGGTCGCATAGACGCCTTTGTCTGGGCACAAGAAGAGGCGGACCTGATGCTGAAAAATCTGAAGCTGACCAATATTCGCCGTGAATTCTTTGGTGATTTCGAGGATGTCTTCATCATCCAGAAAGGGGGGAGCGGGGATGAAATAGACGAATTTTTAAGTCGTTCCATTGAGCAACTCGCCGCCACCGGCAAACTGGCCGAGATCTACGAGAAGATCCACCGCCCCTATGTGGAGTGGCAACCCTCCCCACCCGCCAAGGCTGAACCGGCGACCACCCCGCCCGCAACACCCTGAACAGACAATTCCCGCATAAAAAATCCCGCCGAAGCGGGATTTTTTATGGCTTGCAGCCTTACAGCACGGCCAGAGCAGCGGCGTAGTTCGGCTCGTCGGCCACTTCTGCGACCAGCTCACTGTGCAGCACCTTGTTGTCACCATCCAGTACCACGATGGCGCGAGCGGTCAGACCTACCAGCGGGCCGGAAGAGAAGGCAACGCCGTAATCCTCCATAAAGGCCGCACCGCGCAGGGTGGAGAGGGTCACTACCTTGTCCAGACCTTCGGCGCCGCAGAAGCGGGACTGGGCGAACGGCAGATCGGCGGAGATGCACAGCACGACAGTGTTATCCAGCGCGCTGGCCTGCTCGTTGAACTTGCGCACAGAGGTCGCGCAGGTGGGAGTATCGACGCTCGGGAAAATATTCAGGATTTTGCGCTGACCGGCAAAGCTTGCCAGGGTCACGTCGGAAAGATCCTTGGCCACCAGGGAGAAGGGCTTGGCTTGCTCACCGGCGACCGGGAAGTGACCAGCGACGGAAACCGGGTTGCCTTGCAGAGTGACTGAGTTGCTCATGTGTTATGTCCTTTATTGGTGTAGTAAAAATCCGAGTGATCAGTATAGGGGCGGCGGGACCAGACAAACACCCGCGAAGATAAGGGATATAAAGGGGTTGACCTTGGACTTAACACCAAGGTTTAGACTCCTTCTCGGTAATCAGGGATCTCGCAGGGGCGGGATCCATCAAGAGGGACTCATCATGAGCAAATCCTGCTGCAATCATCAGCACGCCGCCCCCATCAAGGCCGTCAGCAAGGCGGCCTCTGGCCAGAGTGAACATCACCACGATAGCCACTGCTGCGACAACACCACGCCCGTCAGTTGCTGTTCAACCCAGACGCCTCATGAGCACGCATCCCGTGACGGCAATGAATCCCCCGGGGATGAAGAGCCTCCCCGAGGAGGCTGTCACGATCAAGCGTGCTGCAGCGCCTCCTTATCACCAGCTCACGAGCATGAGCATGAGCACGATATGCCCCCTGCAGACCCGCTGGTTGCGCCGGTGCAAGGCAACAGCCGCCACAGCTGGCAGGTATTGGGGATGGATTGCCCCAGCTGCGCCCGCAAGATCGAGACAGCCGTCTGCCGGGTGAGCGGCGTGCAGCAGGCACGCGTGCTGTTTGCCACCGAGAAGCTGGTAGTGGATCTGGCCCCAGGCCTCTCCCCGGATCCCGTCACCGCCGCTGTGCTGGCTGCCGGTTTCCAGCTCAAGGGTGCTCAAGCCACCAGAGCCCACACAATCACAAAGGGAGCAACACGCCAAAGCCCGCTGCTGAACACCCTGGGCAAATATTGGCAGCCCCTGTCACTGGCCAGTCTGATGCTGGTCGCTGCCCTGCTGCCGAAAGAGCTCGGTCAGCCACTCTTTACCCTGGCGACCCTCTGGGGGCTGTGGCCCATCTCCCGCAAGGCGTGGGCGCTGACCAAAAGCGGCTCCCCCTTCGCCATCGAGACCCTGATGACGGTCGCCGCCCTGGGCGCCCTGTTTCTCGGCGAAACCGCCGAAGCGGCCATGGTGCTGCTGCTCTTTATGCTGGGTGAACATCTGGAGGCCTACGCCGCCGGACGCGCCCGGGCCGGAGTGACCGCCCTGATGGCGCTGGTACCCGACAAGGCGCTGCGCATCCGTACCACTGCCGAGGGCGAGGTGCGGGAAGAGGTAGCTGCCGATGAGCTGCGTCCCGGCGATATCATCGAAATCGCCCCAGGTGCCCGTCTACCTGCCGACGCCCGCCTGCTCGATGAACTCGGTGCGTTTGACGAAAGCGCCCTGACAGGTGAGTCTATTCCGGTGGAACGCCGTCAGGGTGACAAGGTGCCGGCCGGTAGTCTGGCGGCCGATCGGGTACTGCGTCTTGAAGTCGTCTCCGAGCCCGGCAACAACGCCATCGACCGCATTCTGCACCTCATCGAGGAGGCCGAAAGCCAGCGCGCCCCCATCGAGCGCTTTATCGACCGCTTCAGCCGCTGGTATACCCCGGCCATGATGCTGGTTGCTCTGCTGGTGGTGGTGGTGCCGCCCCTTGCCTTCAGCCAGAGCTGGGACGAATGGATCTATCGCGGACTGGCGCTGCTGCTGATCGGCTGCCCCTGCGCGCTGGTCATCTCCACCCCGGCAGCGGTCACCTCGGCGCTGGCCGCCGCCACCCGTCAGGGAGCGCTGATCAAAGGGGGGGCCGCGCTGGAGCGACTGGCCCATATCGATACCGTGGCGTTTGACAAGACCGGTACCCTGACCCTGGGCAAGCCGCAGCTGACCGAGCTGGTCAGCCTCAATGGCCAGCCGGAGGCCGAGTTGCTGGCGCTGGCGGCTGCCATCGAGCAGGGCTCTCACCACCCGCTGGCCAGCGCCGTGGTCGCCAACGCGACCGAACAGGGGCTGACGCTGGCGGAGGCCCGAGACTTGCGTGCCCTGCCGGGCATGGGCGTTGAGGGACGCATCAACGGTGAACTGTGGCAACTGCTGGCACCGAACCGGGTGGCGACCCTGAATGTGGAACAGCAGACACGGATTGGTTCGCTGGAGCGGCAGGGCAAGACCGTCGTGGTGCTCTGCCAGAGCAGTGGCGACCAGGCGCTGCCGATTGCCCTGCTGGCGCTGCGGGATCAGATCCGGCCGGAGGCAGCGGCCGCGCTGCAAGAGCTCAACCGACTCGGGCTCAACAGCATCATGTTAACCGGGGATAACCCCAACGCCGCCGAGGCGATCGCCACCGAGCTGGGCATGGGCTGGCGTGCCGGTCTGCTGCCGGAGAACAAGGTAGAAGAGATCGCCAAGCTGGCCTGCACCCGGAAGGTTGCCATGATCGGCGATGGCATCAACGATGCCCCCGCCATGAAGCGGGCCAGTATCGGCATCGCCATGGGGGGCGGCACCGATGTGGCGCTGGAGACCGCCGATGCGGCGCTGACCCACAACCAGCTCGGCGGTATTGCCGCGATGATCCGGCTGTCGCGGGCGGCACTGGCCAATATTCACCAGAATATTGCGCTGGCGCTGGGGCTTAAAGCCATCTTCCTGGTCACCAGCCTGCTCGGCATCACCGGTCTGTGGATTGCGGTGCTGGCCGATACCGGCGCCACAGCGCTGGTGACCGCCAACGCCTTGCGGCTGCTGCGCAAGCGTTAAGCCAGCCGATAGCATCCCAGCCAAAAGCCGTCCCCCAACCGGGACGGCTTTTCTTTTTCCTCTCATTTCTCTCACAGCACCCCGTAAAAGAAAAAGCGCGCCTGCCGGTCGGCAGTCGCGCTTTGCTTACTCTCTCGGAGTTATCCCACCCTTGGCAAGGTGGAATTCAACCCGGGGGCGCCGAGCCATCCCCCGGACTCAATGGCTTGCTTACTTGACGCTGCACTCCTGAATGACGGCTGTGCCCGCCTTGACGCCAGCCGGGTCAACCTTCACCAGCACACTCCACAGCCCCTGCGGCAGGGTGATGCTGTTATTGGCACTGCCCCCCTTGGAAAAGGCGAACGAATAGCCGGTTTCAGCGTTCACCGCGCCGCCACCGTTGAGCAGGTACTCCTTGCTCCAGTCCTCGTTGGCGACCTTGAACTCGGTGCTGCCAGCGTAGTTGAACGCCGCCTGATAGATGGCGAGATCGCCGTCCATCCCCTTGTAGCTCAGCTGGTACTGAGGTTGGGCTCCCCAGCCGGAGAGCTCACCCTTGACGAACAGGTTGTAGCCGAGCGGATTGCCCGCCACCGTATCCAGCACCTTGCAGCTCTGCACCGGCTCGGTGAAGCTGACGCTCAGGGTCGGTTTGTCCTTGTTCATGGCGGTAAAGACAAACTTGTAGCTGCCTGCCTTGGCCAGATCGACACCGATATTGCCGGTTTCTCCCCCCTTGCAAAGGGTCAGAGGAGTGCCAACCACCAGCTTGTCACCGGCGTTGCAGCTGCCGTAGTTGACCGGCCCCCAGCTGGCGTCAGCGATCTTGACGTTGGTGGTACCCAGCTTGTCGGTGCTCACCTCGGTAGTGAACTCGTACATGAAGTTGCCGCTGAAGGTCATCTGGTTGGTGTTGCCCCACTCATCGAGGAACCCCTTCAGATAAACATCGGTGTTGCCAAACGGTGGCAGGGTGCTCAGGTCGGTCTTCTTGCTGACCGGCAGGCCCGCGCCCTGAGCGCCATTCTGCGGCTTGACGAACACGGCGGCAGACCAGGCCCCCAGCGTCAGCTGGCCGTTATCATAGGCGGCGCCGCTGGCGATGCTGTCGACAGCGCGATGCTTGCTGCTTAGCACCATACCGCTCAGATCGATCGGCTGATCGTTACCGTCACGGAAGTCGCCGATGCTCTGGCTCTGGTTGCTGGCGTTGATCATCACCACCAGACCGTCGATGGCCGGATCCAGATCCGCTCCGGCACTGACGCCATCATCCACCGTCATGACGATAAGGCCGGGCACCTGATCCGGGCCGGTATTGCGGAAGTCGACCCGCTTGATCACCTCGGCGCCACTGCCCAGACGCAGCAGGCGGGAGGAGTTGCGCAGCTCCGCCAGCTCCTGATAGAAGCTCACCATCTGCGCCATCTCGGCCGAGCCCGGCTTGGCATGCTTGCCGAGCACCTGCTCGATCAGCGGATAGTTGTCGCCATCCTTGTCCTTGCGCGGCAACCCCTTGTCGAAGTTGTTGTCGCCCAGGGTGTAGTCGACCTTGTTGTACCAGTCGCCCGAGTCATAGCTGTCCCGCTCCATGGATTTGGAACGCAGCAGCTCGACACCGGCGTGGGTGAAGGGAATGCCCTGACCCAGCATGGCTGTCGCCAGCGAGACCCCCTGCATCCGCACCAGATCGGCTCCGGCAGGCGCCTTGTATATCAGGTTGTCGAACAGGGTCTGGTTGTCGTGCTTGTCGACATAGTTCTGCACCTCCACCGGATCCTGGGCATAGCCGGCAGGCTGACCGTTGTAGTCGATCTCGGCGCCTTTCTTCGGCATGCCATCCTTGTCGGTCAGCACGAACTCCTTGAGGTTGCCCGCCATGCCGAGCCGCACCAGATCGGACTGGTGCAAGGCCGTCGCCAGATCCACCTTGCTCATTTCGTTAGGATCGACGAAAGCACCGTTGCCAAAGCCCTGGGTCTTGCGAATGGTATCGCCACCGTCGAACGGACTGCCGCCGCGCACCGCATCGCGCAAGCGGTCGGAGAAGGAGCCGATACCGGTACCGCCCAGATGCTTCTGGGTAGCCTGCACGAAGCGCTTGTCATCCTGCACTTCGCCGAAGTTCCACCCCTCGCCGTAGAAGTACATCTCGGGATTGACCTTCTTCACCGCGGCCAGCGCCTGAACCATCTGATCTTTCGGATGGTGGCCCATCAGGTCGAAGCGGAAGGCGTCGATCTTGTAGTCGCGCGCCCAGGTGACCAGAGAGTCATCCATCAGCTTGGCGAACATGGCGTGTTCCGGCGCCGTGTTGGAACAGCAGGTGGAGTTCTCCACCGAGCCGGTCTCCGGATTGAGGCGCTGATAGTACCAGGGCACTATCTTGTCGAGCACCGACTTGGGGCCGAGCCCGGATTCGTTGGTGTGGTTGTAGACCACGTCCATCACCACGTTCATGCCGATGTTCTGCTTGATGGCCTTGACCATCTCGCGGAACTCCAGAATACGTTTGGTGCCCTCGGCGTTGGTGGCGTAGGAGCCTTCCGGCGTGGTGTAGTGGTAGGGATCATAACCCCAGTTGAAGGAGTCGACGCCGCGCAGATAGCCGGAGAGCTCCTGCACCTGCGGATTATCCTTGCTGTCGCCCCCTTGCAGGTCGGCCAGCACATCTCCCACGGTCTGACCGCCACCGCAATAGCCGCCAAATTTGGATGTTTTCACATCCGGATTGACCTGACAGAGCTTGCTGAAGTCATCGCCGAGATTGGCCACCTTGGCCGGGTCCTCGTTGACGGTGGCGATATCGAACACCGGCAGCAGGTGCAGGTGGCTGACGCCGCTTTTTGCCAGCGCTTTCAGATGGTTGACCGGTACAGAGTCGGGCTGGGTCAGACCGACAAACTTGCCGCGCTTCTCTTCATCGGTGGAGGCATCGTTACCGGTCAGGTCGCGAATATGGGCCTCATAGATGGTGATGTCGGCGGGGTTCTGCTGGCTATGTGGCGCCTTGAGGCTGTCCCATCCTTCCGGTTTCAGGGCCGGATCGTCGAGATCCACTACCTGACTGAACTCGGAGTTCATCGCGAGGCTCAGGGAGTAGGGATCGGTCACCTCATAGTGCTCAACCTTGCGGCTCAGCGGGTGGTAGACCTCCATGTCGTAGCGGTAGAACTGGCCGATCAGCTCGCTGCCCCCTTCGTAACTCCAGCTGCCGCTGGCGCTGTCGAAAGTCATGGCCACTTCACCACTCTTCTGGTGGCTGGCGTTGTAGAGGGCCAGCTTGACCGACTTGGCGGTCGGCGCCCAGAGGCGGAAGGTCACCCGGTTACCCTCCACCACGGCACCATAGCTCAGCTTGGTCGCCTCTGTCGCATAGAGTGCATCGAGAGCGCCGGCGCTCTGCACCAGGGTCGCCCCCTGCAGGATACCATCGGCATCGGTGCCGATAGCCACCAGTTCCCCCTTGAGCAGGGGCTTGAGATCTTTCCCGGCAGGCAGGGCAAAGGCGGCCGCATCCTTGAGGTGCGGATATTTGGCCTGCTGCTCGGCAGTCAGGCTGGTCGCGGTCAGGCTGATATAAGGGAAATCGAACACCCCATCGGCATTGGCCTTGATGGTGCCCGAGTCGGTGTAATAGAGGCGAACGTGGGGCTTGTCCTTGCCCCCTTGCCAAATCAGGGTATTGCCATCGATCAAATGAGCGCTGGCCCCCGCCACGCCAAAGGCGGCGGTAAAGGCTTCGGCACGGCTGCCAAACAGATCTTTCTTGCCTGCGACGATGGCCACGGTGCGATCCGGGTGCTCACTGAAGATCACCTTCATATCGCTGCCGGTCAGGTTGGCCAGATCGCCGTTGCGGGCGATAAAGTTGATGCACCCTTCCACCTTGTTGAGCGGAACGACCCAGGCCGGACCAAAGCTGTCGGCGGTGGCCGGTGTCTTGCTCTTGTCATCCCACCCGGTATTCAGGCCACTATCAGCCGTTGCCTGGCAGGCGTCGTTGTTCCAAAGGTGCAAGCTGTGGCTGTCAAATGGTGCCTTGGCGCTTTTGGCTGCCGACTGGGTATCCACCAGTGCAATGACCACCTGATTGTCGCCGGCAACCAGCAACTCTTTCGGGGGATCCATCTTGGGCAGACGAGCGACAGGCCCATCGGTGACTTCAGGTGTAGGCGGTGTAGGGGGGACGGGGTTCACACCGGAGGCATCAGAGCTGTTGTCATTACAGCCAGACAAAAGCGCGAGCAGTGAGGCTGTTACCAGCGCCACTTTGGTCTTTTTCATATCCATATTTTTATAATTCCCGCTGTAGTTAGTCTCGATAGTCGAGCACCCGGTCATTGCCAGGCGGTGCCATATTAATCAGCGGCAATCGATTCAAATGTGAGCGAGAGGGCAAAAAAACCATCCAGTTTCAACAAGATAACGTTTTCAGACTGAAACTTCGATCCGGCTCACAGACCTCGCGGCCATTTGGCCTCATATCTGGAAAACGGCAGTCACGGGGTCAGAAAAGCAATGTCTGATCAAGTGGATACACAAGGAGTAAGCAATGAAACGGATTGAAGAGCAGGCAAGACGACTCGATCAGGAGTATCAGGCGATCGGGCAGCTGTTCGACCAGTTCTGCCAGCAGGCTGGCGCCCTGGCCGAACAGTATCACTTCTTCAACTGGCCCGATTATGAAGACTCACCCCCGCTGAGCCGCGCCTTTACCCTGCTGGGGGAACCCCGCGAACTGCGGCTGCGCTGTCAGCCCGGTGAGCGCTCCGCCCTCAATGGCCTGATCCAGGTGGTCTCGGAGGATGGCACCATAGATGCCAGCCTCGGATTTCGCGCCGATGGCCAGTTGCTGCTGGAGTCCGGCAAACTGCTGGACAACCCGCCCGGACTGCTGCTCAAGTTGCTGCTCGGCGCAATCTGGCAACACAAGCCGCAGGCCGATCTCTCACAACAGGAGATCTAGCTGCGGAGCCAACTGTTGAGTCGTTCTGGCTATTGTGGCCGCAGCACGCATCCACAATAGCCTGTGTCGAATGAAGGCGTGGTGGATTTACACCAGAGCATCACTCCTCGCTACGCCCAGCCCCCCGGCAGCAAATGTCCTGCTACTCCGGTTGCAACGGCTCCGCCACCTTGCCCTCCAGCTTTCTGACCGGCTTTTGCAGGATCAGGTTGGCCGGATAGGTGACCAGATCGCCGTTGTCATCACGCACCCGCACATAGAAGAGGCCGATCTCGGTGATGACGCCGGTGACCGAATCATCCTTGTCGAGGATGCGGATCCGGTCGCCAATCTTGTAGGGGAAGGCGAAGAAGATGGTGATGCTGGCGGTGATGTTGGAGAGGATCGACCACTGGGCGACCATGGCGACCCCCAATACCGCAAAGAAGGAGGACGCGAGCACCACCAGTCGGGAGAAGTCGAGCCCCCACACCCCGGCCAGCACCAGCAAGGTGGCACAGCCGAGCAGGAAGTGGAACACATGGGCCACGTAGAGCACCCGGTTCTCGCTCACCTGCCTGCTCTGACCGAGCGCCAGCAGGCTCTTGTGAATCAGCCGCCGGATCAGGGTATGCCCCAGCAACAGCAGTAGGGTCAGACCAATTGATTGCCACATGGGTTATGCCTCCTTACCACCAGCGCCGATGTTTGAGCCAGATAGCCAGCCCGCTGGCCAGCGCCACCAGCGAACCACAGAAGACCCAGAAGGCGGTCGGATTCTCGGCCCCGGGAATGCCCCCCAGGTTGATGCCAAACAGGCCGGTCAGGAAGCTGGCAGGTAAAAAGAGCAGCGCCATCACCGACATCTGGTAGGCGCGGCGGTTGGTCGCCTCCGCCATCAGATTGTTGATCTCGTCTGCCAGCACAGCGGTGCGTGCCACTCCCGCATCGAGGTCGTCGAGCCAGCGCCGCAGCCGATCGGCGATATCGAGCAGACGACGGCGATCATCCTCATCCAGCCAGCTGATCTTCTCGTTGGCAAGGCGCGCCACCAGATCCCGCTGGGGGGAGAGGTAGCGGCGGATCATGATGAGCTGCTTGCGGATCAGCGCCAAGCGGCCATTGGCGGGCATGTCGCGCATCAGCACCATCTCCTCCAGATCGAGGATCTTGTCGTGCAGTTCCTCGACAAACTCCCCCGCCCGATCGGTCAGGGCATCACAAATCTCCACCAGCCAGTCGGCCGGGGTATCGGCGCCGCCCCCCAGCTTGAGCTGGTTGAAGACATCCTGCTCGGAGAGCAGCGGACGACGACGGCTGCTGATGATGAGATCCGGGGTGATGAAGATGCGCAGCGCCACCATCTCTTCGGGCCTGTGATCCTTGTTGTGGTTGATGCCGCGCAGGATCAGCAGCACCGTCTCCCCCATCCGCACCAGCTTGGGACGATTGCTCTGGCCGAGCAGCGACTCCCTGGCCGCCTCGCTGAGCAAGGGGGTCTGCAACAGCCAGCGCGCCGAATCGGGATTGCCGTAATCCAGATGCAGCCAGCCGGGATGTGCCGCCGGGACTTCGCTTCCCGCCGTCAGCGGCGCCATGCCACCCTTGCCATCCAGGGTCAGGGCATAAATCACTTCACCGGGCACCCGATCCATCTCGTCTCCTTCTCGTTTCATATGCTGGCCCCAGCTTACACCAAAGGCGGGGCCGACTCAGCCCCGCGCCGGGAAGGGGAGGCCTGTGTTAACATGCCAGCTCTCGTTTTCCATCCGCGTTCACTACAGGAAACCATGCCATGCCCATCTGGGTTGATGCCGATGCCTGCCCCATTCCGGTCAAGGAGATCCTCTACCGCGCCGCCCACCGCGCCCAGATCGTCACCACCCTGGTGGCCAATCAGGGATTGCGGGTGCCCCCCTCGCCTTTCATCAAAACCCAGCAGGTGGAGAAGGGATTCGATGTGGCAGATCATGTCATCGCCCAGCAGGTTCAGCCCGGCGATCTGGTGATCACCGGTGATATCCCCCTCGCCTCCTGGGTGATCGATGCTGGCGGCGAGGCACTCAATCCCCGCGGCGAGATCTACACCCGCGAGACCATCAAGGCGCGGCTCGGCATGCGCAACTTTATGGAAGAGCTGCGCTCGGCCGGCGTGCAAACCGGCGGCCCGGCCCCCTTCAATGCCGCCGACAAGCAGCGCTTCGCCAACGCCCTCGACAAGTGGCTGGTCAAAGGCAAGTTATAAATAGGCTATAAAGGCGCCCAATTTGGGCGCTTTTTCGCCGTAACATCCTGATTTTTAAAATAAGAGCTGACCACAACCGTCAGGCTGGTAAGATGCGCCGCCATCTTGTCCACGCCGTAATCATCATGACCGCCCAAGGGCACCTGCTCTTCTCCGTTACCTGCACCCTGATCGCCCACAAACTGCAGCTCACTCCGGCCCTGGCAGATGCCAGTCTGTGGCAGACCATCCCTGCCGCGCTGGCCAGCGCCCTGTTGCCCGACCTCGACCACCCCAAATCTGTGCTGGGGCAGCGACTGCCGTGGATCTCGAAACCTCTGTCGCGGCTGTTCGGCCATCGCGGTTTCACCCACAGTCTGCTGGCGGTCGCCGCCGCCGTCTGGGGGCTGAACCAGAGCCTGCCGCCGGACACCTTGCCCATGGGGGTCAAGGATGCCCTGATCGTCGGCTACCTCAGCCATCTGCTGGGGGACTGGCTCACCCCGGCGGGCATTCCGCTCTTCTGGCCCATCAAGCGCCGTTACCGCCTGCCGGGCTGGCCGCTGCGCAGTGGCGGCGCCATCGAAACCGGCTTTTGCACCCTCACCCTGCTGGTTGCCGGCTGGTGGTGCGGCTGGCGCCTGTAAGCCAGAAATAAAAAAGCCCCTGACGAGGTCAGGAGCTCAAACCGTGGCAGATGCCACTAGAGGATCAGATCATGATGCCTGCGATAACAGCAGAGAGCAGGCTGACCAGAGTTGAACCGTAGACCAGCTTCAGACCGAAGCGCGAAACCATGTTGCCTTTCTCTTCGTTCAGCGCTTTTACTGCACCGGCGATGATGCCGATGGAGCTGAAGTTGGCGAAAGAGACCATGAAGATGGAGAGGATGCCGACGGTACGCGGGGAGAGCTCGGCAGCAATCTTGCCCAGATCCATCATGGCCACGAACTCGTTGGTCACCAGCTTGGTCGCCATGATGGAGCCCGCTTGCAGCGCTTCACCACTCGGGATACCCAGGATCCAGGCGATTGGATAGAAGAGGTAGCCCATGACGTACTGGAAGTTGACACCAAACGCCAGCTCGAACAGGTAGTTGACCAGGGCGATCAGGGCAATAAAGCCCACCAGCATAGCCGCCACGATAACGGCAACGGAAAAACCGGCCATGATGTACTCGCCCAGCATCTCGAAGAAGTTCTCTCTCTTCGGCGTATGGTGCTCGTCGCCCTCGGCCAGCGCCTTGGCATCGGTCACGGTATTGTCCGGCTCGTAGGGGTTGATCAGCGACAGCACGACAAAGGTGCTGAACATGTTGAGCACCAGCGCAGCCACCACGTAACGCGGCTCGATCAGCTGCATGTAGGCACCGACGATGGACATGGAGACGGTGGACATGGCCGTCGCCGCCAGGGTGTACATCTGCTTCTCGTTCAGGTGCGGCAGGATGTTCTTGAGGGCGATGAAGTTCTCGGATTGACCGACGATCATGGAGCTGATGGCGTTGAAGGACTCCAGCTTGCCCATGCCGTTGATCTTGGCCAACACGGTACCGATACCGCGGATCACCAGCGGCAACAGGCGGATGTACTGCAGAATACCGATCAACACGGAGATGAAGACGATGGGCATCAACACCATCAGGAAGAAGGTAAATGAACCTTCATTCATCATGCCGCCAAATACAAAGTCGGTTCCCTGCTTGGCAAACTCCATCAGCTTGGTGAAGCCGGCCGCGAAGCCACCCACCACAGCCAGACCCACTTCCGAGTTCAACATGAACCAGGCCAGCGCCAGCTCGACCACCAGCAGTTGGCCGATATAACGCAGCTTGATCTGTCTCCAGTTGTGGCGGTTAGCCAGCAGAGAAAGAGCGAGGACCATCACCAGTCCGAGCACAAAGTGAACGTATTCCATACCTGTAGCACCTGAGTGAATTGTAATTTTCGACCGGCGCCATCATAGACATTTGCACATTTAAAAATCAGAGAGTCATCACAATCCCGTGTAATAATATGCATGCAGGATAATACAAACGTTTTTAAATTAATTACGCAACAACCTGATATTAATCGCACAACTTTGACGACGACAAATTCATTAAAAAACATGATATTACATAATTAAAATGGCATTTTCATGGCCCTCCAAAATATCTTGATATCATTTTCGCAACATTGTGTTTAATGCCACACTCGCCAATAGAATATTTTTCAACCATTATATTTAAACAACAGAAATGGCAAACGTTTATCCGCAATAAATAATTACATGCATGTTTGAATAATTACCCCGATATCCTTTCACATATTGCTCACAACCAATCTGGCAACAAATACCCCCATAATGTGCCCCCCATGGCCAGCCGTTCAAAAATCCGCCACATCCGGTGCCACATTCTGGTATGATGCGCGGCCTTAGCGCTCGCGCATCCCCGTTTTCTCCGAAATAGAGTCCTTTTGTGAACAACAGCGAATTTAGCAGCCTCAATCTCTCCCCCGCCCTGCAAGAGAACCTCACCAGCCTGGGTTACCTGCAGATGACCCCGATCCAGGCCCAGAGCCTGCCCCTGGTGCTCGATGGCAAAGACCTGATCGCCAAGGCAAAAACCGGCAGCGGCAAGACCGCCGCCTTCGGCCTCGGCCTGCTGGCCAAGCTCAACGTCAACCGCCTCGAAGTGCAGGCGCTGGTGCTCTGCCCGACCCGCGAACTGGCGGATCAGGTGGCCACCGAGATCCGTCGTCTGGCGCGCGCCCTGCCCAACGTCAAGCTGGTGACCCTGTGCGGCGGCACCCCGACCGCACCGCAGTCCGCCACCCTGAGCTTTGGTGCCCACATCGCTGTTGGCACCCCGGGTCGCATTCTCAAACATCTGGAGCAAGGTACGCTGGAGCTCTCCGGCCTCAAGACGCTGGTGCTGGATGAAGCGGATCGCATGCTGGACATGGGCTTTGGCGAAGATATCAACCGGGTCATCAGCTATGCCCCCCAACAGCGTCAGACCCTGCTCTTCTCCGCGACCTATCCGGAAGGGATCGCCCAGATGAGCCGCGGCGTGCAGCGCAATCCGGTCGAGGTGAGCGTGGAGTCCCTGCACGAGGGGAGCGCCATCGAACAGAAGCTCTATGAAGTGCCTGCCGGTCAGCGCCTCGACGCCCTCACCTGGCTGCTGAGTCACTACCAGCCCAGCTCCTGCGTGGTGTTCTGCAACACCAAGCGCGCCTGTAACGACGTGGCCGACCATCTGGCCGCCAAGGGCTTCTCAGCGCTGGCGCTGAACGGCGATCTGGAACAGCGCGAGCGGGATCAGGTGCTGGTGCGCTTTGCCAACGGCAGCGCCACCATTCTGGTGGCCACCGACGTGGCGGCCCGCGGCCTCGACATCAAGGAGCTGGGCGCCGTCATCAACTACGAGCTGACCTATGATCCGGAAGTGCACGTACACCGCATCGGCCGTACCGGTCGTGCTGGCCAGCAGGGTCTGGCCCTGAGCCTCTATCAGCCGAACGAGGCCCAGCGCGTCAACTTTATCGAAGAGTACCAGCAGGCTCCGATGCCGCTGGGTGATCTCGACAGCATCGGCCGCGACATCAAGCCGATCGCCCCGCAGATGGTGACCCTCTCCATCGATGCAGGCCGCAAGACCAAGGTGCGGGCCGGTGACATTCTGGGCGCCCTGACCGGTGAAGGCGGCATTGCCGGCGCCGACGTGGGCAAGATCCAGATCTCCGAACAGTACTCCTACGTCGCGGTGAAGCGCAGCGTGGCGAGCGCCGCCCTCAAGCGGTTGCAGGAAGGCAAGATCAAGGGTCGCAGCTACCGCGCCCGCAAACTGGGCTAAGGTTCTTTGCAAGCCGTTAGCCAGACCACAGGCGCCTGACAGGCGCCTGTTTCATATCTCCGATGCCGCCATGCGGCAAGACAGGCACCATGACCCAAGCAATCCAAACCGATGTGAGCTGCCAGAACTGCGAAGCCTGCTGCTGCCGCCTCGAAGTGATGCTCTTTACCGATACCGGCGTGCCGGACCGTTATGTACTGGAACGGGATGGCGAGATACCGGTCATGCGCCGGCTGGACGATGGCTGGTGCGCCGCCCTCGACCGCAACACCATGATGTGCCGTATCTACGAGGTGCGGCCGCTGATCTGCCGTGAATTCGAAATGGGTGAGCCCGACTGCGTTGACGAACGGGACAAGTGGTTTATCAAGCTGGATTGACCAGGATCCTCGAATGCACTCACCACGATGATGTGCCCCATCCATGTACGAGTACGAGGTGCGGCCGTTGATCTGCCGCGAATTCGAAATGGGTGAACCCGACTGCGTTGACGAACGGGACAAGTGGTTTATCAAGCTGGATTGAGCCAAGGCCAGTCAGGATACGGGTGGTCAAGCGCTCGCAGGTTCACAGGGAGCGGTGTTGAGCTGCTCTCCCAGCCACTGGATGGCCGCTGCCTCTTGCTCGAAGTAACGTACCGCCCGAAAGGGTAATCCCTTGAAGATGTTATCCGCCAGATAGCGCTTGAAGCCCCCTACGAAGACCACCGCCAGAAACTGACACCCACTCTCGGCACACCAGCCAAACTGGCGACGAAAACGGGCCAGCACCTCGGGCCCGGCCGCTTCAAACTCGGTCGCGACCTCGACAATCCCCCAGGGGCCATCCATCAATCCGGCCAGTTCGTGACGAAAGCGCGCCTCATAGGCCATGGCACCTGCCAGATTGAAGGGGCCACTCGGGCGGCAGATCAGCATCTGGCCCCTGCGCTCCATGTCGAATTGCCCATGTGGCTGCATGACTGCTCCCATTCCGTTACCACCACCATCGCCTGCAAATTGTTACCACAAGGTAATAATTTATAAGGAAAAGTCCAGCAGCAAACAGGCTTTTCCCAAAGCGTGCTCATCCTATCCAGCAAACCGTCGGCACCTCATGTTACCGGCAGCCCGCACTGAATCGATCTCAAGATGTGCGATTGCAGTTAACGAAACGTTACTGCTATTATCCGCGCCGCCACAAACATTCCACCTGCCGAAAGGTTTGGCACCTCAACAAGGATGTGCAATGAAAAACAGGGACTCGAGTCATCACCAACGGATCTGGCGCTGGCACTTCTACGCCGGTCTCTTTGTCGCCCCTTTCCTGATCCTGCTGTCACTGACCGGGATCGTCTATCTGTTCAAACCCCAGCTCGACAACCTGATGTACCCAGAGCTGATGGAGGTCGCCCCCGCCAGCCAGACCCTGAGTGCCGACCAGCTGCTGGCCAAGGCGATGATGACCATGCCCGATGCCAGCCTGCGTAAATACCTGCCGCCTGCCGCTCCCGACCTGAGCGCTCAGTTCATCGTCAATCAGGGGGAGCGCGAACTGACCCTGTTTATGGATCCCGCCAGCGGCGCCCTGCTCGGCACCATGGATAACAAGTGGAATCTGCAAGCGGTGGCTCGCTCCCTGCACGCCGACCTGCTGCTCGGCACCACGGGGGATCGGCTGATCGAACTGGCGGCAGGCTGGGGGCTAGTACTGCTGCTGAGCGGCCTCTACCTCTGGTGGCCACGCAAGGGGCCCGGGGTGGGTGGCATTCTTTGGCCCAGAGTCAGCCAGCGCGGACGCCTCTGGTGGCGGGATCTGCACGCAGTGGTCGGCTTCTGGGGCGCTGGTTTCCTGCTGCTGTTGCTGTTGAGCGGCATGACCTGGACCGGTTTCTGGGGCGATCAGTTTGCCGCGGTCTGGAACCGCTTCCCCGCCGCCATGTGGAACGAGGTGCCCAAATCGGCACCGCTGGCTCGCAGCCTCAATCAGGCCCACGAGCAGACCGTCCCCTGGGCGGTGGAGAACACCCCTATGCCCAGCTCGCAGCCTGTTGATGAGGGGCACGATCACGGCGCCATGAACCACGGCGAGCACGAGGGAATGGTGATGGCCAGCCAGCGGATCCCGCTGCAACAGGTGGTGGATATCGCCACTGCCCGGAAGGTGAGTCCGGGGTACAGCATCACCCCGCCGGTCGGCACCACCGGCGTCTACACCATCGCCCTGTTTGCCGACGATCCACGCAACGACGCCACCCTGCATATCGATCAATACAGCGGCAAGGTGCTGGCCGATGTGCGCTGGCAGGATTACGGCACGGTTGCCAAGACGGTGGAGAGCGGCGTCATGCTGCACATGGGCAAGCTCTACGGCTGGCCCCATCAGCTGGCCATGCTGACCATCTGCCTGATGGTGCTGGCCAGCGCCGTGAGTGGTCTGTGGATCTGGTGGTGCCGCCGTCCGCAGGGCCGTCTCGCCGCGCCGCCACTGCCTGCCAAACTCCCGCCGATGCGCGGTGCCATCGCCCTGCTAATCCTGCTGGGGATCGCCTTCCCGCTGGTGGGCACATCCATGATCGCCATCTGGCTGCTGGATACCCTGATTTTCTCCCGTCACCCGCTCAGGGCGGCGCGCGCCAGCTAAACCCGCCAAAACCAAAAAGGGCTCCCATCTCGGGAGCCCTTTTCATTATTCGCCTTGGCGAGCTGCGACCAGCTGTCAGGAGAGCGCCAACCCGATGGAGAGCAGCAGGCTGAACAGAAAGGCGCTGATGGCGGTCTTCTTGAGGGAACCGGTCAGCACCTCGCCATCGTAGCTTTCGCGAAGAGTCTTGGCCGCATCGCTGAGGGGCTTCATGGCGGGCAGGAAGATCCACGGCCAGAAGCTGGCGGGCTGGATCAGGATAAAGGCGATGGTTGCCAGCAGCGCCGCCCCCAGCAGTACCCAGTGATAGGCAATGGCGCGGTTGCGGCCAAGGCGCACCGCCAGGGTGATCTTGCCGCTGGCGGCGTCGGTCTCGATGTCGCGCACATTGTTGATATTGAGCACGGCGGTGGCCAGCAGGCCACAGGCGGTGGCGGGCAGCAGCAGATCCCACTCCAGCGTCTTGGTGAAGAGGTAGTAGGAGCCGAGCACCCCCAGCAGACCGAAGAAGAGGAACACCGAGATATCGCCAAACCCGCGATAGCCGTAAGGGGTCTTGCCGACGGTGTAGGTCACCGCCGCGACAATGGCCGCCCCCCCCAGCACCACAAATGCCAAAATCTGCAGCCACTGGCCGCCGAAGGCACAGCCCAGCAGCAGCAGGCCACTGGCCACCGCCGCCAGCGCAGTCAGCCCCATCGCCACGCACATCTGCTTTTTGGTGATAAGACCGGAGACCACCGCCCGCTGCGGGCCGATCCGCTCGCCGTTGTCGGCGCCGGAGACCGCATCGCCGTAATCGTTGGCCAGATTGGAGAGGATCTGCAGCAAGATGGCGGTCAACAGGGAGAGCGCCATGATGGTGCCATCGAAGGCACCACGACTGGCAGCCAGCCCCGAGCCCAGCAGGATGGAAGAGCAGGCGAGCGGCAATGTTCGCAAACGCGCCGCCAGCAACCAAACAGAGAAGGTATTTGTCATTTTGTGATGGCCAAACAATCGGATATTGATCGTGTTAAGGGTTATCGAACCGGATTTGGGTATACTTGGCCCCGGAGAGTGAAGCTCCCGCGGGCGATTTACATGGACGAATGGGCAGATAATATATAGGAAATCATCGCCCTTTGGCATAAACCTACGGCATCCAGCTACCGGATCGCTCGTTACTACCCGGCTCAGAAAAGAATCCATGTTGGCTCAGACCCATATCAAGCAACAACTGGACGCCCTGCGTCACAGCAACGTCAGCGGCTTCGTACGGTTGCGAGTGGCGATCGAAATCCGCTCCTTTCTGGGCTGGCTCGCGGCGCAAACCCTCTATCCCCGCATCTACTGGCAGGCCCGTGGAGAGGCTCGTCCCGAGTATGTCGCGCTGGGCGCCATCCATGAATTGACCAAGCCGCACGCCATCAAGCAGGTGTGCACTAACACAGCCAACCAGCATCATGACGACAGCCCCCGCTACTATGGCGGACTGGCGTTTGATCCGGCCCAATCCGGCTGGCAAGGGTTTGGCTCCTGCCGTTTCGTGCTGCCCCGCATCGAGCTGGTGCGCCGTGGCGAGTGCGTCAGCCTCTGCCTCAACCTCTGGCTGGATGACGACAATCTCGAGGCCGAACTGCAGGCGGCAGAAGCCGCCCTCGATGCCCTGCGCCCGGAAGCCCCGCTGCCCGCCCTGCAAAAGCAGCCCTGGCAGCGACAGGATTGCCCCGGCCCCGCCCAGTGGCAGACGCTGGTGGAGCGCGTCACCGCCCCCGATTTTCAGGCCCACACCCCCAAGGTGGTGCTGTCGCGGGAGAGCTTGCTGACCAGTCCGAACCATGATGCGGATATCAATCCCTGGGCCATGCTCGACCAGTGGGCCCGCCACGCCCAGGACTGCTTCCACTTCGGTTTTCAATTCTCCCCCGAGCAGGCCTTTATCGCCTGCTCCCCCGAGCGGCTCTACCGCCGGGAAGATCGCCACCTCTTTACCGAGGCGCTGGCGGGCACCATCCGCCGCTCCGGCGATGAAGAGGTGGATGCCCAACTGGCTGCCGAGCTGCTGGCCGACAGCAAGAACCGGCTGGAGAACCGGCTGGTACATGCCGACATCCTCAGCCGTCTGGCGCCACTGACCCACGATGCCACCCTGACCGAGCCGCGCATTCTGAAACTGCGGCTGCTGCAACACCTCAAGTGCGATATCGAAGCCGAGCTCAAGCCCGGGGTCTGCGACTGGCAGTTGCTCGACGCCCTCCACCCGACGCCGGCGGTGGGCGGCGCCCCGCGCGAGGCAGCGCTCGCCTTTATCCGCGAGTTCGAGCCCTACGATCGGGGCTGGTACGCCGGTGCCTGCGGCATGCTGAGCCGGGAGACCTCGGAGTTCTCGGTCGCTATTCGCAGCGCCCGAATTCAGCCGGGCAGCGTCACCCTGTTTGCCGGTGCCGGCATTGTCGCCGGTTCCGAGCCTGCCGCAGAGTGGGCCGAACTCGACAACAAGATCGCCAATGTGCTCTCCCTGCTGGGATAGTCATTCACCCTTTTCACGCTACGAGAGCCCCTATGCCCACCCGTAAAGAGCCTGCCAGCGAAGAGTTTGCTTGCCCCCCGTTTTCGAGCCAGCACGCCACCTTCAACCACGTCTGGTCCTCCCTCTTGCTGGAGGAGCTCTTTCGCCTCGGGGTGCGCGACATCGCGCTGGCCCCCGGCTCCCGCTCTGCGCCGCTGACCATGGCCGCCGCGGCCCATCAGGGCTTTCGTCGTCACTTGCACTTTGACGAGCGCGGCCTCGGCTTTATGGCGCTGGGGCTAGCCAAGGGGAGCAACCGGCCGGTGGCGGTGATCATGACCTCGGGCACCGCGGTAGCCAACCTCTGGCCCGCCGTGGCAGAGGCCCAGCTCACCGGCGTGCCGCTGATTATTCTCTCCGCCGATCGTCCTCACGAACTTATCGACAACGGCGCCAATCAGGCGATCGACCAGCAAGGGATCTTCGGCCGCTACCCCGTCTATCAGCAGAACCTGCCGAGCCCCACCCCGACCATTCCGGCGGCGTTTGTGCTGAGTTCGGTGGACCAAGCCTTGGCCAAACAGGCGCTCACCCCCGGGGTGGTGCACTTCAACTGCATGTACCCCGAGCCCCTCTACCCGGGCGAGCACTATCAGGATTTCTCCGACTATCTGGCCCCCCTCGGTGACTGGCTCGGCTCGCGCAAGCCATGGAGCCCGTGGCAGCAAAACGAGCCGAGCTGCCCACCTCAGGCAGAGTGGGAAAGCTTTCGGCAACAGCGCGGCATCGTTGTAGCTGGCCGCATTACCGACCCGAAGCAGGCACAGGCCGCCGCCGCGCTGGCGGAGCAACTCGGCTGGCCGCTGCTGGCGGATCTGCAGAGCCAGATCCGCTTCGACAGCCGCAACCTCATCCACATGGATATGGCGCTCAACGACCCTGAATTCGTCGCCGAGCTGGGCCGGGCCGAGGTGCTGCTGCAATTTGGCGCGCGGCTTGTCTCCAAGCGGCTCGGCCAGTTCATCAAACACCATTCATGGCAGGATTACTGGCTGGTGGATCCGCAACCGGCGCGGCTCGATCCCGACTACCGGCTGCGCAACCGGCTGCTCTGCAGCGCCAGCGCTTTCGCTGCGGCCCATCCGGCCACCATACAAGACCCTTGGCACACATTGGCCAAGCTGCAACACAATGCCAGTCAGCAGATCGCCGCTGCCTGCGAGCACTTCTCCGAGCTCG
Organism: Aeromonas sp. 600948; assembly: GCF_049174875.1. Taxonomy (NCBI): domain Bacteria; kingdom Pseudomonadati; phylum Pseudomonadota; class Gammaproteobacteria; order Aeromonadales; family Aeromonadaceae; genus Aeromonas; species Aeromonas sp. 600948. The sequence continues at coordinate 39,458 of NZ_JAAKTY010000005.1, read as the reverse complement.
GGGTCTGCCATCGCCTCAACCGCCTGATCGAAGGCCAACTGTTTGTCGGCAACAGCATGCCTGCTCGACTGATGGATATGCTCGGCGAAACGGGCAAGGGGCCGAGCCGGGTGATGACCAACCGCGGTGCCTCCGGCATCGACGGCCTCATCGCCACTGCTTACGGATTTGCGCAAAGCAGCAACCAACCCACCACCCTGCTGCTTGGGGATCTCAGCGCCCTGCACGATCTCAACAGCCTCGCGCTGCTCAGCAAGGCAAGCCGACCGCTGGTGGTGATCTTGCTCAACAACGATGGCGGCAGCATCTTTCGTATGTTGCCGGTGCCCACCGAAGGGGAGCTGCTGGAGAGCTACTACCGGCTGCCCCACGGTCTCAGCTTTGAACATGCCGCCGCCATGTTTGGCCTCGCCTATCGGGCGCCGACCACACTGGCCGAGTTCGAACAGGATTACAGCGCCGCCCTCCAACATGGCGTTACCTTGATCGAGATCCGGGTACCGAGCGAGCAGGTGGCCGATGATCTCAAGGCGCTGGGGGCCGCCATCCGTGGCAAATAAAAATGCCCATGTGCCGCTGGTGCTGCTGCACGGCCTGCTGGGGGATGGCGGCGACTGGCAACCGGTGATCGACCGGCTGCCCGCCATCCACTGCATCGCCCTCGATCTGCCGGGTCACGGCCAGCATAGCGATCTCAACGTCAACGACTTTGAGCAGAGCCACCAGTGGCTGGTCACCGAGCTGGCCAGCCGCAACATTGAACGCTATCTGCTGGCGGGTTATTCGCTGGGGGGGCGACTGGCCCTCTATCACGCCAGCCGCAAGCCCGCCGGGCTGCGGGGGCTGCTGCTGGAGAACTGCCACCCGGGGCTACCAGACAATGAGCGGCCCGCCCGCATCCAGCACGATGAACAGTGGGCGCGGCGCTTCGAGCGCGAGCGCCTGGCTGACGTGCTGGCAGACTGGTACCGGCAAGGGGTGTTTGCCGATCTCGACGACGCGGCCCGGGCCCGCCAGATCGCCCACCGCCTTGGCAACGACGGCCTAGGCATCGCCACCATGCTGCGCGCCACTTCGCTCGGCAAGCAGCCGGATCTCGCCCCCTGGCTCATGGCGAGCCAGCTGCCGGTTACTTATGTGAGTGGCAAACGGGATCACAAATTCCATCAGCTGGCTTGCCAGCTGGCGAACCAAAATCGCAGAATCAACCACTTGGTGCTGGATGGCGGCCATAATCTGCACGCCCATCAGCCTGATAACTTTGCCCGACTCCTCGCGGAGTGGGTCAACCAACAAGAAGAGACGAGTCATGATTGAAGCAATGACGGAAGCTGAACTGTATGCACCTGTTGAATGGCAAGATTGCTCCGCCGGTTACGAGGACATCCTCTATCACAAGTCCAACGATGGCATTGCCAAGATCACCATCAACCGTCCCCAGGTGCGCAACGCCTTCCGCCCCCGCACCGTCAAAGAGATGCTGCAGGCGCTGGCCGATGCCCGTTATGATGATCAGATCGGCACCATCATCCTGACCGGTTTTGGCGAGAAAGCCTTCTGCGCCGGCGGCGACCAGAAGATCCGTGGCGACTACGGTGGATACCGGGATGACGAGGGGACTCACCACCTCAACGTGCTCGACTTCCAGCGCGACATCCGTACCTGCCCGAAACCTGTGGTGGCCATGGTGGCCGGTTACGCGGTCGGTGGTGGCCACGTGTTGCACATGATGTGTGACCTGACCATCGCCGCCGACAACGCCCAGTTTGGCCAGACCGGCCCGAAAGTGGGCTCCTTCGATGGTGGTTGGGGTGCTTCCTACATGGCTCGCATCGTCGGCCAGAAGAAGGCCCGCGAAATCTGGTTCCTCTGCCGCATGTACGATGCCCAGCAAGCCCTCGACATGGGTCTGGTCAACACCGTCGTGCCGCTGGCGGATCTGGAGCGTGAAACCGTGCGCTGGTGCCGCGAAATGCTGCAAAACAGCCCGATGGCGCTGCGTTGCCTGAAAGCGGCCCTCAACGCTGACTGTGATGGTCAGGCGGGCTTGCAGGAGCTGGCGGGCAATGCCACCATGCTGTTCTACATGACCGAAGAGGGTCAGGAAGGCCGCAACGCCTTCAACGAAAAGCGTCGCCCCGACTTCTCCAAATACAAGCGGAACCCCTGATGACACTCGCCCTGTATCGCTATCAACTGCCTTTTACCCAGCCCCTGACCTTTCACGGCAAGGTGGAGGTGGCGCGAGAGGGGCTGTTGGTACGCATCAACGACGGCTGGGGGGAAATCGCCCCCCTGCCCGGCTTCTCGAAAGAGAGTCTGCAACAGGCAGAGGCAGAAGCCCTTGCCACGCTGGCGGCCCTGGCCGCCGGCGATACCCCGAACCCCGTGCTGCCGTCGGTGCAATTTGGCCTCGACTGCGCGCGCCGGACATGGCCCGAGCAGCGCAACCCGCTGCCGGAGCCCTATCCCCTCATTCAAGGCTCCCCCCAGGAGCTGCTGCGCAACTGGAAAGAGTGGCTGCACCGCACGCCCGGCAAGGCCAAGCTGAAGGTGGCGCGCTACCCGATGCGTGACGAGTTGGCGCTGATCCGACTGCTGTGCGACCGCCTCCCCTCCCTCAAGCTGGTGCTGGATGCAAACCAGGGCTGGACTCGCGAGGAGGCATGGACCTTCTGCGGCCATCTCGACCCGAATCGCATCGAGTATCTGGAAGACCCCTGCGCCGACTTTGCCGACATCGCCTTTGTCGCCAACCGCACCGGCATGCCGGTGGCGCTGGACGAGCTGCTGGCACAAGGCAAGCCGTGGGAGCCGATCCCGCAACTGCGCGCGCTGGTGCTCAAGCCTACCCTGCTCGGTTCACTCGCCAACTGCGAAGCGCTGATCGCCCGCGCCCGCGAACTGCGGCTCAAGGTGATCATCTCCTCCTGTTTCGAATCGGATCTGGGCCTGAACCAGCTCTTTCATCTGGCAGGCGAGTGGGCACCGGAACAGGCGCCGGGGCTGGATACCCGCCGCTGGATGGCAGGCAACCTGCTGGGGGAAGATGGCAAACCGGAACTGAGCCGACTGGAGCAACTGTATTACCGTGATTGACCCCTCCCGTTCACCCGAACAGACACCTTGCCCGGTACGCCACCGGGCAATCACAGCCCCGAACCGCATTGCCATCCACGCCGCCTCGCCCTTCAGTTACCGCCAGCTCGATGCCCGCCTCAACAGCCTGTGCCAACAGCTGGAACAGGCCGACGTGCGCCGTGGCGATCATCTGGCTGCAGTGGTGCGCGGTGCGCTGGAAGATGTGCTGCTGGCATGGACCTGCGTGCGCAGCGGCGTGGTGTTCTGCCCGCTCAACCCCGCCTTCCCCCTCGAAAAGCAGCGCGAGCTGGCGGTGCAACTCGATGCCGATGTCTTCTGGTCGGCAGGGGAGATCCCGGCAGGCAACTGGCAGCCCTTGCAGCTCGACTTCACGCGCGAACTGCCAGCAAGAGAGGAAGCGTGGCCGCTGGCATCGACCCAACTCAACAATATGATCCTCACCTCGGGCTCCAGCGGCACGCCGAAAGCGGTGGTGCACCGGCTCTGCAACCACCTGGCCTCGGCGCGCGGCTCTGCCAGCCTCATTCCCCTCGATGAGGCCTGCGGCTGGCTGCTCTCCCTGCCGCTGTTCCATGTGGGCGGCTACGCCATCCTGTTTCGAGTCTTTCTGGCGGGTGCCACGTTGGTGCTGGACGATCGCAGTCAGCCGCTCAAGGCGCGGCTTGAACAGCAACCCATTACCCATCTCTCGCTGGTGCCGACCCAGCTCTGGCGCCTGCTGGCAGAGGGTTTTGATCCCGCCCGTACCAGCCTGCGCGAGTTGCTGCTCGGCGGTGCCGCCATCCCGCAGCCGCTGGTGAGCCGCCTCTGCGCTATGGGGCTCGAACCCAAGGTGAGTTATGGTCTCTCCGAGATGGGCAGTCAGGTCTGCACCGCTATCCCCGGCGATGCAGGCGTAGTTGGCAAACCGCTACCGGGGCGGGAGGTGTGTATCAGGGAGCAGGAGATCTGCGTGCGCGGCGCCACCCTGTTTGCCGGTTACTACCGGGCTGGCGAGCTGGATCTGCCCCTCGATGGCGCAGGCTGGTTTCATACTCGCGACAAGGGGAGGTTCACTGCGGCAGGGGAGCTGCTGGTAGAGGGACGGCTCGATAACCTCTTCATCTCGGGTGGCGAAAACATCCAGCCCGAAACCATCGAGCAACGACTGGTAGATCATCCCGCTGTCGCCCAGGCGCTGGTGGTGCCGGTGCCGAGCGACGAGTGGGGCCAACGCCCCGCCGCCTTTATCGACTGGCACGGCGAGCCGGTTCCCGACTCCGAGCTGGCAGCCTGGATCCGCAGCACCCTGCCCGGCTTTATGGTGCCCGACCACTGGCTCCCCTGGCCCGATCTTGGCGGCAATCTCAAACCCTCCCGCCAACTGCTGGGCAAGGTAGCCCGACAACAAACTACTCGGGCACGACAAGCTGAATGAGATCGGACTCACAATTTACCGATCTTCTTTGAAAACAAAAAAGAAACATGTGAGTCCTTACTGCGGCGCCAACCCACGATAATTCGATCAGACTCAAAAAGTCACCATCTTATTGATTTATCTGATTTTTAATTGGCAATTGATATCCCTTTGGAACTGTTTAAATTGCCTTGCGATTACTCGCAAGACAATACACAAAAAAGAACAAAGGGATAAAAATGAACCGTTCAGGTACCGGGTGGCTGCTGCTGGCAGGCCCCCTGCTTTTGGCTACATCCTCGGCGCAAGCCAACTACTCCCCCAATGACTGGCGACAGTATCAGCTGACTGGCGAATCGAGCCGGCAGCTGGCCGCTCGCATCACCGAGATCACCTACGAGCTCAAGGCGCGCAGCAGCAATGCACCCTATCAGCAGCTTAGGGTCTACCGCCGCTTCGACTGGCAGAACAGCGATCTCGCCGCACTGGCCGAGCAACAGTGTGGCGACCCGCAGCTCAAGGTAGATGCGGGCTGGCAGATCCGCTTCATGCGCTGTGAAGACCGGATTCCAGCGGGCAAGCTCATTCCCGCCAGCAGTTATGACTTCGGTTATGGCCTCAAGCAGGGTCGCTGGGAGCAGCTGGCGGGCACGCCGACCGCCCAGCGGCAGGATCGTCTGCCGCTGCCGCAAGCCATCATCCTGGGTCAGAGCGAAAGGGAGCTGGATCGTTGCGAGCTCAACGCGCAGGGCCGCTGCGCCGAGTCGGAGTGGCACTATCAGCCGCAGGATTGGCAGCAGTTGCAGGTACTTGAAGAGACCCCGAGTGAACGGGATGGCCGGTTGGAGCAGATCTTCTTCCGTCTGCAACCGGTGGCAGGCAGTCAGGCTGCCGCTCAGGTCAGCGAGCTCCATGTCTGGCGCCGCTATCAGTGGCAGCTGGATCAACTCACGCCTCAACAGGAGTGTGATGAGCCGCAGGAGCGCAAGGAGGGGAGCAACACCATCCGCTATCGCATCTGCCGTCAGGTGATCCCCGCTGGCAGCGAGGTTCAGGTAACGTTGCAAGATAGCGGCTACCAATACCCGGTCGCCGGCGGCGAGTGGCAACCCCTGCCAGAGAGCAAAGAGTGGCAGGAGAGCCGGGTGCTCAATCGCCCCATCGTGCTGGCCAGCAAGGAGGAGCAGCTGGAGTGCCGCCGTGCCAACGGTCGTCTCTGCTCGGAGCCAGAGCAGCCCGATGTGGATCTGCTCGACAGCGATGCCGCCAAACTGGTGGCCGACGTGAGCGGCCAGAACAGTCCTGCCTGGCAGGCGGATTACGGCCACGATGACGCCAAGCTGATGGCGGTGGTGCGCGGCATGCGTGCCCTGCTGGCGGCCAACCAACCGACCCATCCGGCAATGGACAAGCTGCTCTACTATGTGCGCGCCCACAACTACCACGGCGGCGTTGGCAAAGAGAGTGATCAGGCCGCCCGGGCTCTGGCCGGGGTGATGATTGATCTGCTCAACCACCCATTGCTGCTGGGAGCTGAACCACAGGATCAGGCTGGCACAGTGCTGGAAGCCTGGAGCGTGGCAGCGCAGGGCCAACTTGGCCAAGCCGCCTTCCGCCAGAGTGCCGCCCCCATGCTGACCCAGCTCAACCAGGCGCTCGGCTATGCGGTGCAACATGCGGCACAGATCAATGGCCACAAACCCTGGGCCGATGGCCTGTTCGAGCTGCTCAATCTGGTCGATCAGAGCGCCTCTTACGGTCAGCAGGCAGACTTCAGCGCAGCTGTGCTGCAACAGGAGGCGGCATTGCGCCAGAGCCTGCTGCAACTGGGCCTGAGCGAGCTGGCCCTCTGGAAACAGCGCGATGGCTCACGGGGTCTGTTTATCTTCAACAACATCCTCGATGCCCACAGCCGCCTCTACCAGATGATGCGCTACCTCCATCACACCAGTCCGGATAAGGCGATTGCCTATCGCCAACAGCTGGATCGCGATGTCATCGCCATCATGCGCCAGCAGGGGCTGATCCCGGGTGGACAGCATCCGGCTGCCATGCTGGAAGAGGTCTCCCTGACCCTCTCCAGCTACTACCTCACCTACACGGATCGCACCAGCGAAGCCTGTGTCAGTGGCGAGTTCGCCGGGCTTTGTACCCCGATCCGCATGGAAGATATTCTGCCGTTCGAGCACACCTGCTCGCCAACCCTGCGTCTGCGCGCCCAGGATCTGACCCAGGCTGAGGCCGAAGGGATCTGCCGCGAGCTGGGTGATGAAGAGCAGCGCTTCCACCAGCAGATGGAGACAGGCTGGCAACCGGTGGCCGATGATCACAACGAGGCGCTGGAGCTGGTGATCTTCAACTCCTCCGCCGACTGGGGCCGCTACGGCAGCGCGCTGTTTGGCGTATCCACCGACAATGGCGGCATCTATATTGAGGGGGATCCGGCTCGCCCCGGCAATCAGGCCCGCTTCTTCGCCTATGAGGCGGAGTGGAAACGCCCTGCCTTCCAGGTGTGGAACCTGCGCCACGAGTACGTTCACTATCTGGATGGCCGCTTCAACCAGTACGGCAGTTTCGGCCACTATCCGCTCAACCGCACTACCTGGTGGGCCGAGGGGATTGCAGAGTACATCGCTCACGGCCAGTGCTTTGCCCGGGGTCTGGATAACGTGGCAAACCGCCCTGCCAACCAGCGCCCGACACTGGCGGCGATCCTCCACCTTGACTACGAGCAGGGTGGCGAGATGGTCTACTCCTGGTCCTATACCGTGCACCGCTTCCTCAACGATACCGGTCGCGGCGCCTGCTGGCTGGCGCTGGCACAGGCGCTTCGCAACCCGGATCGGCAGCAGGCGATGAGCGACTTCGAAGGGGTGCTGGACCGGCTGATCGCCAACGACAGCGACGCCTATCAGGCGTGGCTCGCCCGGGATCTGCTGCCCTGGTGGCAAACAAACAAGGAGTCAGACGCCTGCAAGGGTAACGACTCCGCCCACTGATAGACATCCAACACAAAGAGGGGCTGCCACCGCAGCCCCTCGCTTTTTCCCCCGCACTCCCTCCTCTGCTGCGACAACCTCTGCCCGAATGAGGTGCCCGCCCGTTATCAAGCCTGACGCCAGCGGCCGAGTTGTAATAGAATGCCGATAGCCATTCCCAACTTCAGACCCTGACCGCACCGCGCATGAAGAAGTTTGCCAAGATCCTCCTCGCCTGCCTCGTTTTGCTGCTGGCCCTGATTGCCATGCTGCTGGGCTACAGCGAGTGGATCGTCTCGGATGCCCGTCACTACACCTACGATCGGGTGGACAAGGTGCCCTACAACCGGGTTGCGGTGGTGCTGGGTACCTCCAAATATCTCTCCGGTGGCGGCCCCAACCACTACTTCAAATACCGTATCAAGGCGGCGGCCGAGCTCTACAACAATGCCAAGGTGGACTTCATCATCGTCTCCGGTGACAACGCCACCGTGCAGTACAACGAGCCACGCCAGATGCGCCGCGCCCTGATCAAGGCGGGCATCCCCGCCTCCGCCATCTATATGGATTTCGCCGGATTCCGCACCCTCGACTCAGTGGTTCGCGCCAAGGAGGTGTTCGGCCAGGAGCGCTTTACCGTGGTCTCCCAGGGCTTTCATAACGAGCGGGCCATTTTCATCGCCCGCCATTTCGGTATCGATGCGGTCGGCTTCAATGCCGAGGACCCCAGCGCCTATCAGGGGATCCGCACCCGGGTGCGGGAAGTCTTTGCCCGCCTGATGGGGTTGCTCGACCTCTATGTACTGGACAAGGGGCCCAAGTTTCTCGGGGCACCGGTCCCCATCGGTCTGCCTGTGCCTTGCCAGTCACTGAGCACCATCGGCAGCCTGCAACCCTGCCTCAAACAGCCCAAACCGGCTGTGGATGAGGCAAAGCCAGCGGCAGTCTCTGCCGCGGTTGCCACCGAGTCTGCTACTCCATCAGCCTCGGCCGTGACGGAACAAGTCACGCTAGCTTTATCCGCTGCGGCAACGACTGAGCCGATCACTCCCGCCAAATCCGCGGCAGAAACCGCCGCCGAGATGCCCAGCGCGGCCTTGCCCACGTTGCCGGTGGCCTCTTCAGCCGCCAGCGCCAGCACAGCCACACCATAAACAGACGACCCGCCAACTGGCGGGTCTTGCTATTACAGCGCGGGTTGTGGCGGTGAGCCTGCACACCCATACCCAGCGACAGGTCAGCCTCGCGCCGCCTGATAGCGGCGGGCCACTTCGGCCCAATCCACCACCTGATAGAAGGCTGCGATATAGTCAGGACGCTTGTTCTGGTACTTGAGATAGTAGGCGTGCTCCCACACATCCAGCCCCAGGATCGGGGTATGGCCATGCATCAGGGGACTATCCTGATTGGCACTGCTCTCCACCTGCAATCTGCCCGCCTTGTCCACCACCAGCCAGGCCCAGCCGCTACCAAAGCGGCTCAGGGCCGCCTGAGTGAAGGCCTGCTTGAAAGCATCGAATCCCCCCAATTCCCGCTCGATGGCCAGCGCCAGCTCACCGCCTGGCTCACCGCCCCCCTGCGGGCTCATCACCAGCCAGAACAGGGAGTGGTTGGCATGGCCGCCGCCATGGTTGCGGACCGCCCCTTGCAAGGTGGCGGGCAGAGTATCGAAGCGGCGCAGCAGATCCTCAACCGGCAGTGCAGCCAGCTCTGGCGCCCCTTCCAGTGCGGCGTTGAGGTTATTGATATAGGTCTGGTGATGACGGCTATGGTGGATCTCCATGGTCAGGGCATCGATATGGGGTTCCAGTGCGTCGTAGGCATAGTTCAGGGCAGGCAGGGTATGGCTCATGATGACCTCTGTTCGGATTAATGGAGCCGGGATGAGGGCTCGCTCTGACACAGGCAGTGACCGAGCGAACGCATGATCCCGGCGTGGCTGCCGTGGCGCTGTACGAACGTCAGCAACTCGGCACGGGTTGTGCGGGTATGGCGCAAAGCCGCCTCTCGCAGGCGAGAGGAGCAAGCGGGGGAGTGACAGGTCGCCAGCAGGCAGTCGTGCACATAGCAGAGCAGGTCGGCGGCGCGATCGGACAGAGTCATGGCCACCAGCAGATCCGCCAGATTGTGGTGAGCCACAACCAGCGCAGCCACCGCCTCATCGGCGTCATGCCACTGCACCAATTGCTGACGAGCCAGCCAGAGCGCCTGCTGATAATGGGCCAACGCCTGATGATACTCGCCGCAGTCAAACAGCCGGTTACCCTCTCGAGTCTGCTGTTTCCAGTGACTCATGCTGCTGCCACCTTCGGTTGACTCGACCCACCCCTTCACCCAGGTTGCTGTCATATACTTCACACCAACAAATGATAATAATTATCATTACACAAATCATATCCGGGAGACAAGGGGCGTCTGGAATCGCAGCAAACAGCCAAAACAGCGCGGCCACCCCTTGGCAAGGAGTGGCCGCTTGAGGCAACCGGTCAGTGGATTCGACCGGCCAATGGCAAGTTAACGGCAGGTCAGATGTTGTTGGCTGGCGAAGGCGGGGCGATCCCCAGCAGCATATGGTCCATCATCCCCACCATGCGCCCTATCTCGGGCTTGGTGATGGTATCGTTGGCCCCCAGTTGCAGCGCTTTCTGGCGGTTGTCATCGCTCATCAGAGAGGAGAACATCACGATGGGCATATCCTTGTAGGAGGGGGTATCCCGTAGCCGCTTGAGCAGGTGCATACCATCCATGCGCGGCATCTCCACATCGGTGATCACCGCATTGACGAAGCCGGTCACCGGCATTCTCTCCTCCTGGGCCAGACGATCGAAATCCGTCATCATCTCCAGCCCCTCTCCCCCGTCCTTGGCCGTGATCACGTTGTAGCCAGCGGTGCGCAGGGTGGTCTCGATCATCTTGCGGATAAAGGCCGAGTCGTCCACCACCAGAATTGTTTTGCCCTGTCGCAGCGCCATCATGCGATCGTCGATAAGCACTTTGCGATCTTGGGTGACGTCGTACTTCTCCATGCTGAGCTCGGGGTTGATATCGGCGATGATCTTCTCGAAATCGAGGATCATGATGAGGTTGCCATCGCGCCTGACCACGGCCACCACGCAGTCGTTCTCCCCCGCCTCCAGAAACTGGCTGGGGGACTCCACATCCTCCCAGGATACCCGGTGGATCCTGCTGACGCTATCGATCAGAAAGCCGTTGGCCATCTTGTTGAAGTCGGTGACGATCACCACCTTGTGGCTGGGGTCAGGGTTGGTCTTGATGCCGAGCCAGCCCGCCAGATCCACCAGCGGGATGAGGCGATCCCGCAGGGAGAAGACCCCCACCATATGACGCTGGGCGTTGGGGTAATCTGTGGTCTCCGGCACCCGGATCACCTCGCGCACCTTGGCGACGTTGATCCCGTAATAAGCGGTTTTTTCACGGCCGTCCGGTAGCTGCTTCTTGAGGTGAAACTCGATGATCTCAAGCTCGTTGGTGCCACTTTCGGTCAGGATAGATTTACGCTCTTCCCCATCTTTGGACATCATGGTGACTCTCATTCTGGTTGCGCGGGCAGCAGACCGCTGCGGTTTTCCCTCAGTATAGGAATGGAATTCACCCAACGGCTCGGATCTCGGCAAGATTGCATCGTTAACCGCTTGATCCCGCAGGCTGGCGGGATCGTATCTGCCAATCAGGACAACATTGGCGGATGGTGAAATCCATCATGTACTTACAAGGAGCCTGAGATGAGTGAAGGTATCGTCGTGATTGGCGCTTCTGGCGGGATCGGGGCGGCTCTGGTGACACACTGGTTGGCGGCGGGTGTCGGGCCAGTGATTGCCATCAGCCGTCAGCCCGCACCAGCAGGAGCCTCTTCGCCAGCCCTGCACTGGCTATGTTGTGATTACAGCGATGAGCAGATGGCAACTGCGGTAGCCCGCATCGCGGAGTTGGCACCGAAACCGCACAGGGTGGTGATCTGCAACGGCATCCTGCATCAGGGGGAGATCCAGCCGGAGAAGCGGCTCGAATCACTCAATCTTGATGCCATGACCCGTCTCTACCAGACCAACGCACTGCTGCCGCTGTGCTGGTTCAGCCAGTTGTTACCGCTGTTTGGCCGCGAGCCTTGCACTCTGGCCGTTCTCAGTGCCCGGGTCGGCAGCATTGGCGACAACCGAGCGGGCGGCTGGTATGGCTATCGCGCATCCAAGGCTGCCCTCAACATGCTGCTCAAGTGTGCCGCCATCGAGCTGGCCCGGCGGGCCCCAGGCGTCAAATTGTTGGCCTTCCATCCCGGCACAGTGGATACCCCGCTCTCCCGCCCGTTTCACGCCAATGTACCGGCGGGAAACGTGCAGAGTCCCGAGCAGGTAGCCAACCATCTGGTTAACCTGATGAACCGGCTACAACCGGATGGCGAACTGAGCTTTCTCGACTGGCAGGGCAACCCTATCGAGTGGTAGAGGAACTCAAGAGACGCGCCAGCAGCGCCCGCAAACTCTTGATCACGGCCGGCTTGCCCGCCAGTTGCAACCTCGCAGCCAGTCTTCCCCAGTCGGCATATTGCCAGATGGCTGCTATCAGCAGATAACGCTCGTCAGGAGTCAGTGAAGCCAGCACAGCCAGATGGCGTGCCAGCCATAACTGCAAGCTCGACTGGCTCAGTTCGAACGGCTTGTGATGCAGGGCAAAGCACTCAATCTCGTCGCGCTCGAACTCGCCAAGCTCCGCTGCGGTAGCGGTACTGCCTTGCAGACATTGCCATACCAGCTCGGGATCCAGCTCGCTCAACTCACCAGCCAGCAGGGTAGGCAACTGGCGAATGAAACGCTGCTGCCACTGATCCAGCTCGGGCTCATGCTCGGGTTTCAGCGCCTTTAGCAGCAGGGCTGCGTGGCAGCCGCTGGCGGCATCCCGTTGCAGACCGATGCGCAGCACCTCCAGCCCTGCCTTGCGCCAGAAGGGGAGCAGGTCGGCGCTGGCCGAAAAGGCCGAGCCGAGGTAGTCGGTGCCAATCTGGCGATAGTGCTCCTCAAGCTTGCCAAGCAGCAGTGAACCCAGACCGTGCCGTTGCAGCTCGGGGTGGATGGCGATACGCATCACCCGGGCGTAGCTGCGCCCCCCCGCAGTCTTGAAACCGGCATGAGCTAGCAGCGACTGGGGCAGCAGATGGCCGCGCGGACGACGACGCCCGGCCCAGATCGCCTCGGCCAGCTCGGGATCTATCTCCCCTTCCCGCGCCACCAGCGCCACTCCCAGCAGGCACACATCCTGCTCCAGCAGATGGATGTCGAGATCCGGGCTCTCCAGCAGCGATCTGAGATCGCTCGGCGTAGTCTGGTAGTGAGCCAGCACCAGCAAGCCGAACAGCTGGTTGAGCAACGTCTCGTCGCTCGCCAGCACCTCCTGATTGACCAGACGCCAGCTCGGGCTGGTCGGCGGCAAGGGCATTGCGACTTCGGCATTGAGGCCGAGCAGGCGGAAAATCAGCGGCTCCAGCGGATCACGCTTACTCCAGCGAATGGGCTCAGAGAGGTGGATCTCCTGCCACTCCGGGGTCTGGCTATCGAGCACACGCTTGAAGCGCAGGTGAAAACCGCGCCCCGTCCCCTCGTAACCATGCTCGGTGGTGGCAAACACGATGCGGCTGTGGCGGGCCAGCATGGCCTCGAGCAGCGGGGTCGGAATGGCGGCCGCTTCATCCACCAGCAGCAGATCGGGATTAATCGCCTCGTGCACCAGCCGATCCGGCGAACAGTAGCTCAGCCCAGCCAGCTGTCCAGGCGTGGTATCTAGCCCGCGAGCGGCGTGGGCAAACAGGGTCGCTACCGTTGCCTGCGAGGGGGCCGTCACCACTATGTTCAGCGAGGGTTGCTGGCGCAGCAGCTCGGCGGCAGCCAGCCCCAGCAGCGCACTCTTGCCTCGGCCGCGGTCGGCGCTCAGCACCAGTGGCCGACGACGATGGCCGTGCAACACCTTGTGGATGGCGGGCAGTGCCCGTGTCTGATCGCAGCTCAGCCTGCGCTCCGGCCCAATCGGTTGCCACGGCTGCGAACAAACCGGCGGCTCCAGAGAGAGGGCAGGATCACCTTCCAACAACCGCACCAGCCGGGCGATAAAGCCGTGGCCCGCCCGGCTCGCCTCCTCCTGCTGGGCCACCAGCCGGATCCGGTCGGGATCCGGCCATGCGGGCCACTGCGCTCTGGGTGGGGTCAGCAGCAACAGCAAGCCTCCGGCGCGAAGAGTGCCCGCCAGCGCCCCGAAGGCGTCGGGATGAAAGCCGCTGAAGGCGTTTAACACCAGCGTGTCACACTCCTGACCGAGCCGCTGCAGCGCCTTGGCGGCGGGTTGCGGGGCATAACACTCGGGCCCGGCGCCAAGCCAGAAGACGGTCTCGCTGAGCAGGGATTGGGCGCGGGCAATGCAGTCGGCCTCCTCCCCCTCCAGCCTGATCAGGCGCCGCTCGCCGGCGCGGGCCAGCGCATTGCGCAGGCTGTTGAGCTCAGGCGGCGTCATGAAGCCTGGCTGTAAGCCGGTTTGCGGGGCTCGAACATGCGATCTCCCATCTGATCGATAAAGGTGTGGGCCTTCTGCACCATGAAACGCTCAGCATCGGCCGGATTGGCAAACAGATCGGAGCGAATAAAGCGATGAGTCTGCAGCACGCCGTCCAGCTCCTTGGTGATGCGCCCTGCCAGTCGGTACTGGCCACCTTCTGCCATGGGCTCCGGATAGATGAGATAGCCAGCATATTCGGTGGGAGTGACTTCCGGCGCCTTGGTCGGCTCGCCCCCGAACAGGGCGCTGAACAGTTTCTTGAGCATGGTGATCTCCTCTGGTTGCCAGCATTGTCCCCAAGGGGTTGCACAGTGGCAAGCAGGGGATCTTATTACCAATGGTTATTTGCACTACGAACCATTCTCATTTAGATTTCATCTCATTCCACAAGAGGTGACCATCATGTACGTCTGTTTGTGCCGCGGCATCACAGATACCCAGATCCGCAAAGCGGTGCAGTCAGGTAAAAGCGAATTCCGCCAGCTCAAGCAGTCGCTCGAGGTGGGCGCCCAATGTGGAAAATGCGTGCGCATGACCATGGAGATCATTGCCGCCGAGCTCGACAAGATGGAGCAGGAGCAACCCGTGCTCTACTACGAAGTGGCCTGATCCGGACACCTCTTTTCTGATGCGACCCGCCAACAGGGTCACCCCTTTTCTCAGGCGAGCTGGCTCGCCAGACCTCTTGTTGTCACTTTTCTGGACTAAGCTCTAACGATCGAAGCCTCAGGCACGAACCAAGGAGCACTGTCGATGAAAGGAGATCCCAAGATCATTGCCCACCTCAACAAGGTGCTGGCCAATGAGCTGATTGCCATCAACCAATACTTCCTGCACGCCCGCATCTACGATGACTGGGGCCTCAAGGCGCTCGGGCACAAGGAGTATCACGAGTCTATCGATGAGATGAAACACGCCGACGAGCTGGTCAAACGCGTGCTGTTTCTCGAAGGGCTGCCCAATTTGCAGGATCTGGGCAAGCTGCGTATCGGTGAAACGGTGGAAGAGATGCTGCGCTGCGACCTGTCGCTGGAGATGGATGCCATCCCCGACCTCAAGGTAGCCATCGCCTATGCCGAGTCGGTGCAGGACTACATCAGCCGCGACCTGTTCCAGGAGATCCTGGAGGATGAGGAGGAGCACGTGGACTGGCTGGAGACCCAGCTCGATCTTATCGATCGCATCGGGCTGGAGAACTACCAGCAGTCGCAACTGCACCACAGTTCATCCTGAATAGTTATGGCATGAAAAAACGGTTAAAAAACCCGCTAAGGCGGGTTTTTTAATGTCTGGCTGCATAGCTTTTCACACCACTTATCAGCATGAAAAATAAGCGTATTTTTGCTATTCAGATCGCAAAAACAGACGCTTGGCAGTTGCACTATTGGGGCCCCTCACAGGGACATACAATAACAACATGTGAAAGGACTAAATCATGCACTTCCTACCCAACAAGCTCGCGCTAGCCTGCGCCATTGCCCTGTCTCTTGCCGCCTGCAATGACAACAGCTCGAACGCACCTGCAGATCCCGCAGCCACCAAAGCATCCCTGATGCAAACCATGGATGAGGCCCTGCGCGAGAGCCAATCGCTCGACCCCTACGGTTTTGCCATCGATGCCACCAGCATCGCCAAGCGCAAAGCACTCGACAGTTCACTGCTCCAACGACTGAATGCTCTGGATCCCACGGTGCTAAGTGAGCGGGATCGGCTGTTCTACGACATGATCCGCTGGGACTTGCAGATCAATCTTGAAGGATACGATTTACCCCAATCCCAGATCCCGATCCATCACTTCCGCAACCGCGTGGTGGATCTGGCAGATGACGTCGGAGCAGCCCCTGCCAGCGGCAAAGCGGCTCGCACCGTCAGCGGTGACTTCGACTATTTCGAGCACAGCTCGGCCGACAGGGTCACGCCGGGTGATGGCGCATGGCGACGGGATCTCGACCGCACAGACACAGCTCCGGCACTTGCAATGGCAACTCGAGCAAAGACAACAATGACCCCGCTGGCCTGGTATCAGGAACACCTCACCTGGCTCAAGGCCTATGATGTCTATCTTGCCGAGGTGAAACACCAGTTCGAGCTGGCCAGTGTTCAAGGCAACACCTTGCCTGATGAGCTGGTAGACCGGCTGCTGGCCCAGCTCAACAGCAAGCTGGATGGGGAGGCGATCGCCGGCTCCAACCTCGGCTGGCAGCAGTTGCCGGGGGATGCCGATGCCACACTGCGAGCAGACTACAAAGCCGTGTTGGACAGCATCAACACCCGCTATCTGGCGCTGCGCGACTATCTGGATTACCAGCATGGCGGCGCCTATGCAGTGCGCTTGGGTAGTGGCGAGTGTGATGATGGCTTCTGCGGCATGACCAACGGGCGAGACTGGTATCGCTGGCTGCTGAAGAAGCACACCACCACCAATATGACACCCGAGCAGGTACATGAGCTGGGATTGAGCGAGGTAGAGCGGATCTTCGCTGCCATGGTCAAGGTATGCCATTCCGTCGGCAAGTGTGACAGCGACGACGTGAGCCAGAGCAAGCAGAGCGGCCAGATCTACGCCTTCTTCCGCTATCTGAACGAGCCGACCTTCTTCTATCAGAACCCGCTAGAGGTCTGGTCCGCCGGCCTCAACCCGGACAATGCAGCCAGGGCGACGTTGAGCGGGCCACAGCAGCAGGCGCTGGCCGAACACGAGCGGGCACTGCAGGAGTACAACGTCTTCAAGAGCAAAGCAGCACTGGTGCTGCCAGACTTCTTCGATGCCGAACGTACCATTCCCAAACTGGATTACGAGGTGGTGCCCGTCTCCTATGAAGATGCGCCATACGGCGGGGTAGCCTGGTATCAGGACGGCAACCCGCAGACCGGCCGCAAGGGGCAGTTCTTCCTCAACACATACTACCCCTATGGTCTGCAGAGCTGGAACATCAGCACCCTGCTGGCCCACGAGGCGGCGCCGGGTCACCACTTCCAGATCACCATCGCCCAGGAGCTAGCCGCCAAGGATCCCGACTTCCCGCAGTACGTGGCTAACGCCTCCTACACCTCCTATGCGGAGGGCTGGGCGCTCTACACCGAGTATCTGGCGGATCACGACATGGGGCTCTATCAGGGGCGCGGTCTCTACGATCCGGCGGTGGGAGACGTGAAGGTCGAGGGGTCTTCCGCCTTCAACAACCAGTTGCAATACTTTGGCCGCCTCAACGAGGAGATGCTCAGGGCGATGCGGCTAGTAGTGGATACCGGTATCCACTGGTATGGCTGGAGCCACGATCAGGCCGTCAACTACATGAAGGAGAACTCGGCATTGGGTGCTGGGGACATCAGCTCCGAGGTACCGCGATACATGGCCTACACTGGCCAGGCGACCTCCTACAAAGCGGGCCAGCTGGCGCTGATCCGGATGCGGGAGTCGGCCGAGCAGGCACTGGGCGGAGGCTTTGACCTCAAGGCGTTCCACCACCATGTGCTGGAATACGGCATGCTGCCCATCTCGGTGCTGGAGCAGAAGAACAAGCAGTGGATTGAACAGTCGAAGTGATCACAGTTACGGCGCCCAGCAAGGCAACGGGCGCCGCTTTCGATTAGGATACGGCTCTCTTCCAATAACAATGCTACGGACGATTTCCATGGAACAGATTGCACGCGAGATGGCGCCCCACAAACGGGTGGCACTGGTGGCTCACGACAACATGAAGACCCCTCTGCTGAACTGGGTGATGCGGCGCAAGGAGGAGCTCAAGCTGCACCATCTTTACGCCACCGGCACCACCGGTACCATGCTCGGCAAGAAGGCGCAACTGCCCATCACCTGCCTCTTCTCCGGCCCCATGGGGGGCGACCAGCAGCTCGGCGCCCTGATCGCCGAAGGGAAGATCGATGTGCTGATCTTCTTCTGGGATCCCCTCAATGCGGTGCCTCACGATCCGGATGTGAAGGCGCTGCTCCGCCTCGCGGCAGTCTGGAACATCCCGGTTGCCACCAACGAAGCGACCGCCGACTTCATCATGGACAGCCCCCATATGCGCCAGGCGTTCAGCGTGCAGATCCCGGATTACGCCGGTTATCTGAAGGCGCGCACCGAGTGATCGGCTAACCCGTCATGCAAGAGGGCCGCAACAAGCGGCCCTCTTTAATTGGGAAAATGAATCAGCCAGGGACACAAACCGGCGCCGGCTTATAGCGCGCGGGCGAGAATGCGTGCCACCCGATCCGGGTCGATATCCTGCTGCTCACCGAGCGCGGTGCGCCCCACCCGCTTGAGATTGGAGCAGACCGCCGGAATGCAACTTTCGCTGAGGCCATAGTCGGCCAGCCGGGTACCCAGCCCCATTTTCTGGAAGAACTGCTCGGTGCGGATGATTGCCTCCTCGATGCGCAGGGCCTTGTCCTCACGGGTCGAATGCCACACCCGTTCGGCAAACTGCGCCAGCTTGTCCTGCTTCTGACTCGCCCGCTCCCGCAGCAGGGCAGGCAGCACTACCGCCAGACTCTGGCCGTGGTCGAGCCCGTAGAGCGCCGTCAGCTGATGGCCGATGGCGTGAGAGGCCCAATCCTGCGGCACTCCGCAACCGATAAGGCCGTTGAGTGCCAGACTGGCCGCCCACATCAGATTGGCCCGCACCTGATAGTTGGTCGGCTCAGCCAGCGCCTTGGGGCCGTTCTCCACCAGCACCTGCAGCAGGCCTTCTGCCAGCCGATCTTGCACCTCGCCGCCGACCGGGAAGGTGAGGTACTGCTCGGCAATATGGACGAAGGCATCCACCACCCCGTTGCCGGTCTGGCGCGGCGGCAAACTGTAGGTGGTCGCCGGATCGAGCACCGCAAATTGCGGCTGCACCAGCGGGCTTCTGAAGGAGATCTTCACATCCCCCCGGCTCACCACCGAGGTGGGATTGCTCTCGGAGCCGGTGGCTGGCAGGGTCAGCACACAGCCCATCGGCAGCGCCTTATGCACACTCGCCTGTTTACCGCAGATATCCCAGGGATCATCCCCCTCGTAGCAGGCGGCCGCCGCAACAAACTTGGTGCCATCCACTACCGAGCCACCACCGACCGCCAGCAGGAAATCGATGCGCTCGCGCTTCACCTGCGCCACAGCCTCCATCAACAGCTCGAATCTGGGGTTGGCGCCGATGCCGGAAAACTCCTGCCACGTCACCCCCTCCAGCGCCCGGATCAACTGCTCATACACCCCGTTCTGCTTGATGCTGCCACCGCCGTAGAGCACCAGCAGCCGGCTGCCGGGCGGGATCAGTTCGGGCAGGCTGGCGATCTGCCCCTCGCCGAAACAGATGCGGGTCGGATTGGCATATTGGAAGTTGTACACGGCGGACTCCTCGACTGGCTCAATGCGCGGACATTGTGCGCCTGTGGGGAGGTGAGGTCAAAAGAGGTGGCAGAAGCTTGCCCATCGGCGGTCGACACTGGCCCATCGGTGCCGACCGGGTAGATCTCAGAACAGCGGCAGGATCAGGCAGTTTTGGCCTCATCTTTGGATGAGCTCTTCTTGCCGGTCAGGCGATCCATCGCCTCCTTGAGCATCGCCTCTCGCTGCTCGTTGAGCGGCTTGCTCTGCTCCGCACGCTCTTCCGGCGTCAGCTTCTTGTTATCGGCGATGGTCTTGAGCTTCTCTTCGATCTCGTTGAACTTCTTGCGATCGAAACCAAGCGCCTTGTCCACCAGCTGCTGCACCACGCCCCCCTTGTCGGAGCTCATATCCAGCGCCGGTGGCAACTTGTTGTTCTTGGCCAGATGTTCGTAGGTCAGCACCTGCTGGGCCTGGCCGGTCATGCGTTGGGTGGAGAGGCTGACCATCTCCTCCCAGCCACCGCCCTGACCGCCGCTACTGGCACTGTTGAGGGTAGCGAGGGCGCGGTTGTTGGATGCGCTCTGGGCAAGCTGCTGGCTGTAAGGTTTGATATCCATGGGGGCTCCAATTCGGTGCGCATCTGCGGCAATGGGCACAGGCTGATCCGGTCACATGGGGCGTCAGGCCCCACCATTATCAATTAAACCAGCAAGTTACAGGCCAACTTGTCAGATAGTGCGAGATCCAGAGAGATGGCGGATCTCACCACGTCCCCCACGCAAACAGGCGTCAGAATCATGACTCATCTGCTGCCGGTTCACGCTGTTTTGGCACATTTTGCCGTCCACGCGCCACGATGCCAGAGAAAAGTCATGAACATCTGTTTGATCACAAAATAAACAACCACTCGGAAATACAATTTTGGCGCACATCACAACCAGCCAGCCGTGTCATGGATGATCTGTTCGAAAAACCAATAACAGGCAGACCAATCTGTCGTGCTCACTCCGCTGCCAGTTCGGAGTTGCAGCCTCCCCACACCTCATCCCCTCGTCTGGCTCTCACTCACCGCAACCCTTCGGGTACACCTATGAAAAAACACACCTTGAGTCTTCTCTCCGCCACCCTGCTCACCCTGCTTGGCACCAGTGCCGACGCCTGTACCGGCCTTATTGTCGGCAAGGGAGCCAGCTTGGACGGCAGCGTAATGATTGCCAGAAACGAGGATTTTGGCGTCAACAACTGGAACAAGTACCTCGCCTTCCGGCCCGCGCAGCAGAACGAGGGCAAACTCTGGAAGCTGGGCAACGGGCTGGAAGTGCCTATGCCCAAAGCATTTTTTGCCTACTCCGCCATCCACGACTGGGATGCCACAACCAGCGATCCGGCAGGCAAATATTATGAAGAGCGCGGCATCAACGAGTTCAACGTCGCCATCTCGGCCACCACCAGTGCTGAGGTCAACGACAAGGCCCAAAAAGCCGATCCGCTGATCGAGAAGGGAGTGATTGAAGCCATCATCCCGACCCTGCTCCTGCCGCAGGCCAGGACGGCCAAAGAGGGGGTCGAGCTGCTCGGCCGCTATGTGGAGCAATATGGTGCCGGTGAGGGCAACAGCCTCTATCTGGCGGATGTGAACGAAGCCTGGCTGATGGAAATTGGCTCCGGCCACCACTGGATCGCGGTGCGGGTGCCGGACGACAGCTACGCCATGGTGGCCAACGGCCTGCGCATTCACGGCGTCAATCTCGACAGCGCCGATGTGCTGCACTCGCCCAAGCTGCTGGAGTTCGTGCGCGAGCACAAACTGCTGGATAACGCCGACCCGAACGATTTCAACTTCGCCAAGGCGTTCGGGGTCATCGCCGACCCCTACAACGTGGATCGGGAGTGGCTCGGCCAGAACATGCTGACTGCCTCCCACAAACAGGCGACCCGGCAGGCGCAATATCCACTGTTTATGAAGCCGGATGCCCCCATCGCCGTGCCGGACGTGGCCAGGGTGCTGAGCGCCACCTATGACGGCACGCCGCTCGCGGGCAAGGCGGAGCGGCCAATCCGCGTCGATCGCCAGCTGGAATCCCACGTCATCCAGCTGCGCAAGGAGATGCCCAAAGAGCTGCAGGAGCTCATCTGGCAGAGCTATGGCGTGCTGGCCGAATCTGTGATGGTGCCGCTCTACAACACCCTGGAAAACTATCCCCTGCCCTATCGCACCGGCAGCGACAGCTACTCCGATGATTCCGCCTACTGGCAGTTCCGCAGCCTGACCGCGCTGGCCAACACCGATCCGGACAAATACCAGCCGCTGCTGCGAAACGTCTGGAGTAAGGAGAGCAGCAAGCTCTACAAGGAGGTGGCGCTGCTCGACAAGAGCCTCAAGCAGGCCTACGCCAGCGACAAGGCCACCGCCATCGGGCTGGCCGCCGACTACTCCTATGGCCAATTGGAGAAGACCTATCAGATGGCCAAAGACCTGCGCTACAAGCTGATGACGGATCTGACCAAGAGCAGCGAGAAGGAGTATTCGCCGGAGGAGTTCAAGAAGATCATGAGCCTATGAACGGCTCGCCAATGCAAAGAGGCTCCCACGGGAGCCTCTTTGTTTCAACCAATGCAGCGATCAGCGACGGCTGATATTGAGCGGGCCGAAGGTCTGGGACACCGGCATGATCTCGATGCTGTTGATGTTGACGTGAGCCGGCTGCTGGCTCACCCAGAGCACGGTATTGGCGATGTCTTCCGGCTGGATAGCCTCCACCCCCTGATAGACGGAAGCCGCCTTGGCATCGTCACCGTGGAAGCGCACGTTGGAGAACTCGGTGCCGCCGCACAGGCCCGGTTCCACGTTGGTGACGCGGATGGCGGTGCCAGCCAGATCGGCGCGCAGGTTGAGGCTGAACTGCTTCACGAATGCCTTGGTGGCGCCGTAGACGTTGCCGCCCGGATAGGGGTAAGTGCCCGCGATGGAGCCGATATTGATGACGTGGCCGCGATTGCGCGCCACCATGCCCGGCAGCAGCAATCGGGTGAGCAGGGTCAGACCGCTGATGTTGGTGGCGATCATCTGCTCCCAATCTTCCAGATCCGCCTTGTGGGCCGGCTCCAGCCCCAGCGCCAGGCCGGCGTTGTTGACCAGCAGATCCACTTCACTCCACTCGGCTGGCAGAGCGGCGATGGCGGCGCGGGTAGCCGCCTTTTCCTGCACGTCGAATGCCAGCGGCAGAAACTGCTCGCCCAGCTCGTCGGCCAGCGCAGCCAGCCGTTCGGCACGGCGACCGGTACCGATCACCTTGTAGCCCGCCTGCACCAGCTGGCGGCTGATGGCTTTACCAAAACCGGACGAGGCGCCCGTTACCATTGCAATCATCTGAACCTCCATTATCTCAACCGATATTGTTATTTATGTTGTTGAAACCAATCTGATTTATTCATCGCTCAATTCACGTCCGGTCGCCTTGCGCCAGACAAATACCACCAGATGGAGCAGCAACAAGCCCGAGCCACCCAGCGCAAACAGCAGGCCGGTGAGGGCGTTAACCGAGGTATCGGCGCCGCACCACCACCAGACCAGCCAGCCACTCAGACCGATGACAAAGGTCTGGATGGCACAGACCGGGCAGCGCCCCAGCTTGGCTCTGATGGCGGTGGCAAGGCAGTTGTCGCAGCTCATCCTGCTCCTCGATTCTGCTCGTTCAACATGATCAGTTGGCCCGTGAAGACGGCTTGCGAGCCTGAGTGCGAGCCACTCTGCGCCGCTCACGCTCCTCGTCGCTCACCAGCGGCAGCACCAGCCGGTGCGCATGCTGGTCGCGGCCATAGTAGTCCGCCAGCCGCTGCTGGGGACGAAATCCCAATCCCTGATAGAGCGCCAGCGCCTCTTCGTTGGCATCCCCTACTTCGAGGCGAATCGCCCCCCAGCCAGCGGCCTTGCCCTCGCGGATCACCTGCTCCAGCAGGCGCCGCGCCCAGCCCAGACGACGCACCGTCCAGCGGATAGCCAGCGCCTGAATGACCAGCCGATCCCAGCCTCTGTGCTCCAGCAGGCAGAGATAGCCCATCAGCTGATGTTTCTCGTCCAGCAGTAACAGGGTGCGCCCCTTGGCGTGGGCCAGCAGATAGTGCCAGCGGCTGCGGCCAAAGGCGACTTCGGGGGGAAAACAGTAGCGTTCCAGATTAACGATGGCGCCCAGATCATCGGTTCGGGCCGCACGTACGGTCAACACGGGGAGTCCTTATTCGGTTATTTATCCTCAGCACCAAAAATGCGACTTGTATCACAAGTTACCAAGGCGTCATATTAGGCACTGTAACCTCTTGTTTCCCCTCGCGCCATTGTCGTGCTTGTCGGTGCATCGAAGCCCACTGGGGATCCTGCCTGTTCAGGCAGTCTGATCTGTGGAGCCGAAAATATGAGTACCTATGTCATCGTCGAAGAGCTGGGCGACTGGCCTTGCCATGCCGATTATCTGCTGACCGCCCGCACCTATCTGCAACATGGCGTGCCGACCACCGGCGGCCGACCCCGCATCATCAACCTCTGCCGCAATCTGGAGCACCTGAGCGCAGGCTACTACTGCTCGCTGCTGGCCCAGGCCCGCGGCCACCACTGCCTGCCGGGTCTGCAGGCCATCAGCCGACTGCAACCCCAGCAGCCACCGGCCAAGCTGTGGCGCAAGGCACAGGGGTGGCTGGCCCAGCAGAGCGAGGATCGGATTAGAGTGCGCGCCATCTTCGGCCAGTGTGAACAGAGCGAGCTGGCGGGACTGGCCCGCTACTACTATGGCCTGAGCCAGTTGCCGCTGCAGGAGCTGACCCTCAAGCGCGGTCGCCACGGCTGGTCGGTACGCCAGCAGCAGAGCCTGTCGCCGCTGGAGCTGAGCCAGAGCGAGAAAGAGTTGATGCTGCACCACGCTCAGGCACTGGTGGGCACCGGTGACGAGGAGCAGGCGGCGCCGCTCTATCAGCTCGCCATTCTGGTCGACCCCAACGACGGCCGTGCCAGCAGTGATGGGCTGGCGCTGGAGCGCTTTATCCGGGCTGCCGCCGCCCAGGGCATACGGGCCGAGATCCTGCCACCGTCAGCCATAGAGCGGCTGCCGGAGTTCGACACCCTCTGGCTGCGGGCCGAAACCGCGGTCGGCCACTACACCTTCGAATTTGCCCACCGTGCCGAGCAGCTCAAGATGCCGGTGATCGACAGCTCCCGCGCCATCCTCGCCTGCAGCAACAAGCTCTATCTCTACGAGCTGATGGTGCGCAGCGGCGTGCCCATGCCGCCCACCATGGTGGTCACCCGCCGCGGCCGCCACCATGTGGATGAGCTGGTACAGCGGCTCGGCCTGCCGCTGATGGTGAAGGTGCCCGACGGGGCACAGGGGCGCGATCTCGCCATGGCCAGCGACGAGCAGCAGCTGGCCCGCCTGCTGGACGAGGGGCTGGGCCGCTCCGCCCTGCTCTTGGTGCAGAGCCGGATCCCCGCCGAGTTCGACTGGCGCATCGGCTTTCTCGATGGCTCGCCGCTGTTCGCCTGCCGCCGCTACCGGCCCGAACCGGGCAACCGCATTCGCCGCCGCAAGCACCCCCTCGACATGAGCCGCATCGAGGCGCTTCCGCTTAACGAGGTGCCGGAGCGGGTGCTGCAGACCGCCCGCCGCGCAGTGCATCAGCTCGGCAATGGCCTCTACGGGCTCGATTTGCGCCAGCAAGGGCGTGACTGCGTGCTGCTGGAGATCGTCGACAACCCCTGGATCCGAGGCGATATCGAAGACAAGGAGGCGCAGGATCTCTACGAGCGACTGGCCCGCGCCTTCCGCCAGCGGCTGGAAAACCGGGGCCAGACCACCGCATAACCCGCCATGACTTTGTCGCTCACAATGACAGAGAGGGCCCCGCGATGGGGCCCTCTCTCATATCAAAGCGTGCTGTGGCTGACTTATTGCAGACGCAGGAAACGCCCGCTCAAGGGCGGTATCTCCACCGTCACACTGCTGCCGCCGATGGCCAGACTCTCCCCGCTTTGCAGATCCACCAGCGCGCTACCGCTGCGCAGTTTGCCCGCCGGCAGGTTGTAGCTGAGCGCCGTGGTGGAGAGGTTGAGCAGGTAGACTATCTGCTCCCCCGCCGTCTGCTTGATGTCACCATAGAGGCTGCCATCGGCCACCAGTTTGACTCGCGCTCCCTGATAGAGAGCGGGGTGGGCGGCCCGCATCGCCAGTAGCTGGGCGAGCCACTCTTTCAGCTCGGCCTGTTCGCTACTTGGCACAAAGCCGGTGACAGCGGGCACCTTGCCGTCGCTGCGGGCCACATGATCGTCGCACAAGCCCTGCGCTGCGCAGTCACCACCAACCTTGGCGGCAAAGCCCGGCACCTCGTCGCCAAACTCCTCGCCATAGTAGAAGGTGATGGGGCCGGAGCGAGCCGCCATAAAGCTGAAGGCCGCCTTGTGGCGCTGCCAGTACTCGGCCGACTTGAAGTTGCCGCGCTCCAGCAGATCGCCAAAACGCACCAGATCGTGGTTGCCCAGCATCAGATTCGGCATGGCGTGATTCGGGTAGTTCTCCACCTTGTTCCAGCTGGCGTCGAGCACGCTGGCCCCCTGCCCGCCCTTGCCGGACTCCTCCACCGCCAGCGCCTGCACGATGCCGTAGCGCAACGGGAAGTCAAAGGCCGAGGAGAGCGCCGGATTGTCGCTGCTGCCGTAAGCCTGGGCGCGAATATCGTCAGCCCCCTTCCACACCTCACCCACCATGTAGCCAAGGGTGCCCCACTGCTGACCGGCCGCCTTGCGCGCCGCGCTGGCCTGCTCCACCTCGCTGCGAATGGCGCGCCAATCATCCAGCCCAAGCTGATAGGCCTGATCGAGGCGCCAGCCGTCGATGCCGTACTGCTCTACCCAGTAGCGGGCTACCTCCTTGAAGTAGGCGAGGCTCTCCGGCTTGCTGTAATCCACCAGCTGGCCGGGATAACCCGCACCGCCGCTGGTGAGGGCTGGCAGACGCCCCTCTGGCGAGGGCTTGCTCACCCCCACCTTGTTGACGTGGCCAAACACCCCGTCGAGGAAGACATAGAGGCCACGCTGGTGCGCCCCGTCCACCAGCTGCTTGAGCTTGGCATTGCTGCCAAAGTTGGGGTCCACGGTGAAAAAGTCGCAGGCGAAGTAGCCGGTGGCATCGAGCTTGTTATCACCGCCTTGCCCCGCGCAGGAGTCGAACACCGGGGTGAGCCAGATGGCGTTGACGTTGAGATTCTTGATGTGGTCGAGGCTATCGATGATCCCCTGCAGATCGCCGTTGTGCTGGGAGGGGCCATAGCCGACGCCGTAGTTGGCGCTGCCGTCACCATCGGCAAACGACTCCACCATCACCTGATAGATGCGCAGGTTGCAGGCGGGTTGATCGTCGCCATAGCAGGCACGACTGGCCGTCGCGACCGGAGGGTGGGTGACCGGCGGATTGACTACGGGGGGAGAGCTCTCCCCGCCTGAACTACCGCTGCCGCCGCAAGCCGCAAGTAACAGGGCGGCCCCGAGCAGGCCGCCATAGCGTAACGTTCCCTGTTTCATTGTTATATTCCCGCTGTGAGAGCAGGCGTCTGATACGCCTGTTTTCCACCATGATAGCGAGGCTCACACAGCGGTGTCTGTGACTGAAAACGTTATCTGACTCAACTGGTTAGAGCACCCCTGCCGAGGAAAACCGGTAGTTGAACGAGAGCCAGTAGGAACGACCCGGCTCGGGGATACGGCCGCTCTGCTCGTAGCCCAGCCCTGCCTGACTGGCATGTACCGACTTGGAGAGGTGCTCGTAGTAGAAGGTGTCGAACAGGTTGTCTACCCCGGCCGAGAGTTGCAACCCTTTGGCAAACTGCCAGGCGCCGCTCAGGTTCATGGTGAAGAAGCCCGGAGTCTCACCCTGATCCTGACCCGCAACGGTACCGGACCAGAGATCTACCCGATCCTGCGCCGCCACCGCGCGCCCCAGCAGGGTAAAGCTCAGCGCCTCGTCCGGCTGCCAGCCCAACGCCAGCTTGCCATCAAGCGGCGGCATCTGGGCCAGCGGCTTGTTGTCGCTCTGGTTTTCGCCGTAGACCACCGCCAAACCACCATCGAGACGCCACTGCTCGGCAAACTGCCAGCGCCCCTCCAGCTCGCCACCCCGGGTCTGGGCATCGATATTGCGCACCTTGTTCGACTTGCTGTTGTAGAGCAGGTAGTCCTTGATATCGGCGCTAAAGAGGGAGAGGGTCAGGTCCAGCTCGCGACTGCGCAAAGCCAACCCCGCATCCCACTGGCGACTGCGCTCCGGGTTGAGGGTAAACGGGGTACTGTCCTTGCTGCGCTCCCAGTAGTCCGGCGCACGCTCTGCCTGCCCCCAGGCCAGATAGCTGGACCAGCGTGGCGACCACTGATATTCGTAGCGGCCAAACCCGCTGTTAAGACTCAGGGTATCGCTGTAGAGGGTCTGTTCACCAGCGCCATAGCGGGTGGTCTCTACCCTATCCTGACGGTAACCGCCCTTGTAGCTGTGAGCCCCCTGCTGACGACCCAGTTCGGCGAAGCCGCCCTGCTGCTCGAAACGCAGGGTGCGCTGGCGATCCTTGGTGGCATAGTCGACCCCACTCCGACTGCGGTGCTGATCCCGGTTGCTGTCGAGCCCGGCGGTCAGCAGCCAGTCTGCTGGCAAGGCGATGTCGTTGGCCCAGCGACCGCCGGTGTTGCGGCGATCCGGGTTGGAGAGCATCTTCATGCCGCTGTTTTGCCGCAGGCTGAAGTTGTCCATGATGTGGTCTATGTAGTTGTCCCACAGGGTCAGCTCGCTGCGCTGCCAGTGAGTTGTGATCTGCTCATGCTTGAGCTTCAGCCCGAAGGATTCGCGATCAAACATGGGGCCATCCATGGTGCGGTCCGCATAGGCGGCGCGGGCATTGCTGCGCTCGGCGGTGAGTTCCAGCCAGGTGTGCTCCCCCGGCGTCCAGCCCAGCTGGGCGGTGCCGTTCTCGCGGCGATAGAAAGAGCGCACCTTGTTACCGTGACCATCGCGGTAATCGTCGCTGTCGGAGTGGGTGAACTGACCGCGCAGATAGCCATCGGTCGAACCCGCCGTCATATCCACCATCTGGTCATCGCGGCCGAAGCTGCCAAAGAGGGCCGAGGCATCGGCCTTGAGGCCCGGTGCGGTGAACTCGGGTCTGTCCCGCTCGAACAGCACGGTTCCCGCCAGAGTGGCCCCCTGCTCCAGGGATTGCGGCCCCTTCAGCACCCGGATCCGGTCAAAGGATTGGGGGAACACATAGGCCGTGGGCGGGTCCATCCGGCCACCACACCCACCGGCCAGCATGCCGCCATCCATCTGCACGTTGAGACGGGACATCCCCATCCCCCGCAGCACAGGGTCGCCACCGAGCCCCCCTTTGCGCACCATGCTCATGCCGGTGACATTCTTCAGATAACCGGCGCCGTCGGCAGCGGGCATGGGGGAACCGGGCTTCTTGGGATCCAGCGTCACTTCAAGTGTGCTGGCGGGGCGGGTTGCCACCACCACCATGGGATCCAGCTGTTGCACCGATTCCTGACCGGCAGCGCCGTGACAGGCGAGTCCACCAACCAGCAGGGCAAGGGGTGTGCGCATATGACAAGCCATACATTTTCCTTATGTATTTGTTTGTTTTGTTATTTTCATTCAACCGACCAAACCTTTCAGTAAGGGAAAGGTTTGCCATCTGGCCGCAAAAAAGGCCTGCGGCGCGAAAGCGGCAAGCCTCTGTCAGATGAAGCGAAGGCAAGTTGGCAAAATGTTGCGCAGGTTTTACCCAAGTTGGCTCAGAAAGGCAAACGGGCAAACATTCCAGTAACAGGAATCTGGCGTTGGCTCACAAAAAATGGGGATTAGCTGAAGGCCTCCCGCTCATCGATGGGAGAGATGAGGTGATAGACCTCATGAGCGGATAGCGTGCAGCCAACAGGCCACTCCAGCTGGTGGTGACGGTTGATGAAGACCCGGGCGCAGTGACGCTCGCTCTCCAGCTTTGCAAACAGCGGCTGGGTTCGCCAGGGGGTCAGATCCAGCACCCCCGTGGTGCCATCCGATAACACCAGAAACAGGCGCCATCCCCGCACATACTCGACATCGATAAAGACCGGCATCCCTTCGGCTCCGATTGAGATAATTCGCGGCAATTATAAACACCAGCTCCCCATCCATACACGCTGTGGCTCACATTTTATCCAGCAGGTTATGCCGTGCTCATTAAGCGCGCGACATCACATTTTTAGATGATAAATGTGTTAATTCCGGCTTTTAACAAAATTGAATGCAACCTTAACCAGTTCGATCTGTCATAACCTCACAACAAGTAAAAAACGTCTGTGGACAGGCGCTTACAGTCTCATTCAGGAACAAAAATGACAGATCTAAAACAGCGACTCGGCCCGTTTTGGCCCTTCGCCATCTTCTGCGCGCTCGCGCTTTTCTCTCTCTCTTTCAGCCGAATCGCCCTCGGCCTCTGGCAACTGGAACGGGTGGATGCCGTGGCCGGTTGGCAGGAGATGCTGCTGCAAGGGATCCGGGTCGACTTTGCGACCCTCTGCTGGGTCTGGGGTGTCCCCGCCATGCTCACTCTGCTGCTGGCAGGCCCCCATGCCATCGGCCGGGGCTGGCTGCAACTGATGCGCGTCTGGCTGACCGTCGGACTCTGGCTGATGCTGTTCCTCGAGATCTCCACCCCCTCGTTTGTCACCGAGTATGGCGTGCGCCCCAACCGCCTCTATGTGGAGTACCTCATCTATCCGAAAGAGGTGTTCGCCATGCTGTGGGCGGGCCGCAAAGCCGAGCTGCTGCTGGCGGTACTCTTCAGTGGCGCCGTGCTGGCCGGTGGCTGGTGGCTGAGCGGCCGTCTGGTGCGTGGCCTCAGCTTCCCCCGCTGGTATCTGCGTCCGGCCTTCGCCCTGCTCATTCTGGCCATAGGTTTTCTCGGTGCCCGCTCCAGTCTCGGCCACCGCGCCCTGAACCCGGCCATGGTCGCCTTTGCCGAGGATCCGCTGGTCAACTCGCTCACCGTCAACTCCGCCTACTCCCTCTTCTTTGCCATGAAGCAGATGGGCGCCGAGGAGGATGCCGGCCAGTTTTACGGCGAGATGACCGAGCAGAAGGTGCTCGAGGTCATGCGCAAGGAGAGTGGCCGTCCGGCCAGTGATTTCAACTCCGAGCTGCTGCCCAGCCAGACCTTCAACCAGGCGAGCTTCCAGGGTAAACCGAAGAATCTGGTGATCCTGCTGCAGGAGAGTCTGGGTGCCCAGTTTGTCGGCTCCCTCGGTGGCCTGCCGCTCACCCCCAACATCGATGCCCTGTCGCAGCAGGGCTGGGCCTTCGAGCAGCTCTACGCCACCGGCACCCGCTCGGTGCGTGGTATCGAGGCGGTACTGACCGGCTTCACGCCAACCCCGGCACAGTCGGTGGTCAAACTCGGCAAGAGCCAGACCAACTTCTTCACCATCGCGGATCTGCTTAAGCAGCGGGGTTACGACACCAGCTTTATTTATGGCGGCGAGAGTCACTTCGACAACATGCGCAGCTTCTTCCTCGGCAACGGCTTCACCACCATCGTCGAGCAGAAGGATTTCGACAATCCGGTGTTCAAGGGCTCATGGGGGGCTTCCGACGAGGATCTGATGGCCAAGGCCGACGAGACCTTCAAGGCGCTTCACAAAGAGGGCAAACCCTTCTTCAGTCTGGTATTCAGCTCCAGCAATCACGATCCGTTCGAATTCCCGGACAACCGCATCGAACTGTTCGAGCAGCCCAAGCAGACCCGCAACAACGCGGCCAAGTATGCGGATTACGCCATCGGCGAGTTCTTCAAGAGGGCGAAACAGTCCGAATACTGGAAGGACACCCTGTTCCTGGTCATCGCCGATCACGACAGCCGGGTCGGTGGCGCCAGTCTGGTGCCCATTCCCCGCTTCCATATCCCCGGCGTCATTGTAGGTGACGGCATTGCACCGAGGAAGGATCCGCGCATCGTCAGCCAGATCGACATGGCGCCGACCCTGCTCTCCCTGATGGGGATCAGTGCCGACTACCCCATGCTCGGCAAGGATCTGACCCGCATGCCCGCCGACTGGCCGGGACGCGCCATCATGCAGTACGACAAGAACTTCGCCCTGATGCGCGGCAAGGATGTGGTGATCCTGCAACCGGAACGGGCGGCAGAGGGCTATGTCTACGACAATGCCAGCGAGAAGCTGACCCTGGCGGCGCAGCCGGACGCCTTGAAGGAGGATGCCCTTGGTCTTGCCCTGTGGGGCAGCATGGCCTATCAGAAGAGTCTCTATCAGACGGCCAAGGATGAACGCACCGCCGCCAATTGAGCCAACTGTGCTGATTCAGCTGATAGCAGAATGGAAAAAACCGCCAGCTGGCGGTTTTTTCCATCTATCCATACCGTCGGCCCACAGGCCGTTATGGCTGGGGAAAGCAGGGCAGGGAGCGGCTGAACTTGTGCTCGAATACCAGCGAGGTTTCGAGGTGCACCACCTCCTCGCGGGAGGTGAAGTGATCGAAGACGAAGTTGCGCAGGTGCTCGGTATCGGAGACACAGAGGTGCACCAGAAAATCATCCTTGCCCCCCATGTGGAACAGACTGATCACTTCGGGCAACGCCAGAATGGCATCGCGGAAGGCATCGATGATCTGGCGGCTGTGACGGGCCAGCTGCAGGGAGACCATGGCCTGAATGTGGCCACCGAGGGCCTGATAATCCACTTCGCAGTGCGCTCCCTTGAGCACGCCATCCTGCTGCAACTTGCGCACCCGCTCCAGACAGGTGGAGGGGGCAACGCCCACCAGCGCGGCCAGATCCTTGTTGGTCATGCCCGCATCCCGAAACAGATGGGCCAGGATATCCAAATCCAGTTGATCCAGGTTTCTCATCTTAACTCCTTGAACCGCTCAATTTTTTAGACTCTGCCCGTAAACCGGTGCAAACACAACGGCCATTGACATCCCCCCTGCCCCGCCTATCCTTGGCGCCATTCACCAGTCGCAGCCCTGCGGCCACCACGCGAGGATCCGCCATGCACCCGTATCACCCCTTCTGGAGCCTTGAGGTTCCCCGTGTCGACGGTCAGCTGCTGCTGACCCCCTGCCCCGGCACCCAGCAGGTGCCGCTGACCCTGGCGCTCGATCAACTGCGGTTGGCCGGTGCCCACGGAGTGGTGACCCTGATGACGCGCGCCGAGTTGATCCGACTCGAACTGGCGCAGCTCGGCCAGCAGGTCGAACACGAAGGGATGCGCTGGTTCCATCTGCCCATCGAGGATGACCTGGCCCCCGATGCCGCCTTCGAGGCAGCCTGGCAACAGGCGCTGCCGCAACTGCGCGAGCTGCTGGGGGATGGCAAACATCTGGTCATCCACTGCAAAGGGGGCAGCGGTCGTACCGGTCTGGTCGCCGCCGCGCTGCTGATGACCCTCGGCCAGCCACAGCAAGAGGCGATGGCCGCCATCAAGGCCCACAGACCCAAGGCGTTTACCCTGGCCTGCCACCGCCAGTGGCTCGACCAGCGGGCCGAGCGGCTGGCGCAGGGCGACTGACTACTTGCCTCCCTGGTCGTAGGTAAAGACCTTGCCGATATCTTCCACCCGATAGCTGGTGAGCTGATAAACGTAGTAGTTGAGCCAGTTGGCAAACAGCAGATGACCGTGGCTGCGCCAGCTGGCGCGCGGCGTCTTGCCCGGATCGTTATTCGGGTAGTAGTTGACCGGAATGGCCGGGTCGAGCCCCGCCGCCAGATCCCGCTGATACTCCCCGTCCAGCGTCAGGGCATCGTACTCCGGGTGCCCGGTGACAAACACCTGACGACAATCCTTGGTCGCCGCCAGATAGACCCCCGCCTCTTCTGACTCGGCAAAAATCTGCAAGTCGGTCTGGGCACGGATCAGATCGCCATCAAACGCCGCGTAACGGGAGTGGGGCGCCACAAACTCGTCATCGAAACCGCGCAGCAGCGGCTCGTGCTCATCGAGGCGATGGTGGCGATAAACCCCGGAGAGCTTCTCGCCGTGAGTCTGCTTCTCCATACCATACAAGGCTTTCAGCGCCGCCTGCACCGCCCAGCAGAGGAACAGGGTGGAGGTGACATGCTGATGGGACCACTCGATGATCTCGACGATACGCGGCCAATAGACCACCTCCTCGAACTCCACCAGCCCGAGCGGCGCGCCGGTAATGATCATGCCGTCGTAGTTGTTGCCACGCACCTGCTCGAAGTCGTGATAGAAGTTCTCCAGATGGGCCTGCGGCGTGTTCTTTGACTCCCTGTCATCAATGCGCAGCAGATCCACATCCACCTGCAGCGGCGAGTTGGAGAGCATCCGCATCAGCTGGATCTCGGTCTCAATCTTCTTGGGCATCAAATTGAGGATCAGTACCCGCAGCGGGCGGATGTTCTGGGTGACGGCCCGGGATTCCGTCATCACGAAGATGTTCTCCTGCCCCAACACTTCGGCTGCGGGCAACTGATCCGGGATCTTGATCGGCATGCTTACTCCCTGTACTGCATCGGTAAATATGTCTGGACATCCAGAAGCCTATAATAAAGCTCCCACCCTGTCATCAGATACCTTTTGTATTCACTCTCGCCTTTGACTAGCATACGGCTCAGTATCTCCCCTGCATCCAAGATAATGACCGGTATCAAGATTTCCGTAGATCGACTGCAAGTCGGCAACTATGTCTCCCTGCCACTGGGGTGGCGCGAACACCCGTTCCTGTTTTCCAGCTTCAAGATCAAGAATGAAGAGGAGATCGAGCTGATCCGCCGACTCGGTCTGAAACTGGTCACCATCATTCCCGACAAGAGCGACGTTCCGCCCAAGCCCCTCAATCAGGTACAGCCTCAACCACAAGAGAGCGCAGACGCCGCCCAGCGCCAGGCTCAGATGCAGCAGGAGAAGGACCGCCGCATCGAGCAGTTGCAGCAGTATCGTCGCAACCTGCAGCAGTGCGAGAAACAGTTTCAGCAGTCGCTGGCCCAGGTGCGCAGCGTGATGAGCAAGCTCCAGTCCCGCCCCCTCAATGCCATCGGCGAGGCGCAGGAGCTGGTCAACGCCATGACAGAACAGCTGCTCTCGGTGGACGAGATGGTGCTCCATCTGGTCTCCGACAGCGAGGATGGCAACAACCTCTACTTCCACTCCCTCAACGTCAGCGTACTCAGCATGCTGCTGGCCAAGGAGTGCAACATGTCGGCCGACCAGATCCGCCATATCGGTATGGGGGCGCTGTTCCACGATATCGGCAAACTGAAGATCCCGAGCCAGATCCTGCGCAAGACCGAGCCGCTCACCAGGCCGGAGCAAAACCTGATGGCCCAGCACCCGCGCTACGGGCTGGATCTGCTCAATCTGGCCAAGGATTTCCCGTCGGAAGCGAAGGGGATAGTGCTGCACCACCACGAATATCTCGATGGCAGCGGGCCGGAAGGGCTCAAGGGCGGCCAGCTCGATCAGCTCACCCAGATGGTGTCGCTGATCAACGAGTACGATAACCTCTGCCACATGCAGGCCAAGGTGCCCTACTCGGCCCTGAGCGGCCTCTACAAGCAGCGCAAGGCGCAGTTCAATCCGGAGTACCTCAGCATGCTGATCCGGTTGATGGGGATCTACCCCCCCGGCAGCGTGGTGCAACTCTCCAACGGTCAGGTTGGGCTGGTGATGTCGGTCAACGCTTCCCGCCTGCTCTACCCCTCGGTGCTGGTGTACGATCCGCGCATTCCCCGTCAGGAAGCCGCCATCATCGACCTGCAGCAAGCCGAACTGTCGATCGCCAAGGTGATCCACCCCAAACGGCTGCCGCCCGCCGTGTTCGAGTACCTCAATCCGCGTACCCGGATCAGCTACTACTTCGAGCACAACAAAGCCTGATTGTGTTGGCCCGAGGCCAACCATTGCCACCCGTTTAATCCAAGGAGCCTGCCATGCGTATCGAGATCATCAGTACCGGAGACGAAATAGTGACGGGTCTGGTGGTGGATACCAACGCGGCCTGGCTCAGCGCTCTGCTGCTGGAACAGGGGTGGCAGGTGCGCCGTCGCCTGACGGTGGGTGACAACCTCGCCGACCTGAAAACGGTGCTGCAAGAGAGTGCCAGCCGCGCCGAGGTGGTGCTGGTGTGTGGCGGACTCGGGCCCACTGCCGACGACCTGACCGCTCAGGCTGCCGCCGAGGCCTTTGACCAGCCACTCACCCTCTTCCCCGACTGGCTCGCTACCATCGAAGCGCGCTACGCCAGCCGTGGCCGCCCCATGGCACAAAGCAATGCCAAACAGGCCTGGTTGCCACAGGGGTGCGAGATCCTCGACAACCCGGTCGGCACCGCCTGCGGCTTTGTGGTGCGAAGTGGCCAGAGCCAGCTCTTCTTCACCCCGGGCGTGCCGTTCGAGTTCAAGCAGATGGTGCGCGAGCAAATTCTGCCGCGCCTCAAACAGCTGGCCGGGGCACAGATCGATACCGAGCTGCGTCGCTTTTACACCTTCGGCGTCTCGGAGTCGGCCCTCAGCGATATGCTGGATGGCGCCCCCTGGCCGATGGGTATCGAGCTGGGTTACCGATCCTCCATGCCCCTTATTGAGCTGAAACTGATCGGCCACGGCGCCAGTGCCGCTGATATGGAGAGTGCCGAGCGCCGACTGCTGGATACGGTCCGCCCCTGGCTGGCTGGCTGCGGAGATACGGAACCGGCGCAGCAGATCCTCGCGCTGCTGCAAGGCAGGCCGCTGTCTCTGCTGGAGGGAGAGAGTGGCGGTGCGCTGCTGGCGCTTTGTCACGGCCATTCCCGGCTGGAGGCCAACTTCAGTACACAACTGGCCGATGAGCTGGCGCAGCTACCGACGACCGATGCGGGCCTGCAACTGACCATAGGGCGAGAGGGGCCAGAGGGAGTGCCACTGCTGCTCAGCGCCGATGGCATGCACATCGGTCAGACAGTCAAGGTCAGCCACCCCGACCCGGAGAGCCGCCGCAAGATCCTCGCCTTTGCCGCCCTCGACATGCTGCGCCGCCACCTGTTGGACGAGCCGGTACTCGGCAAGTACCTCACGCTGGACAGAACGACACAACGCGGCGGTTAACCACAATCCCTCACCCGGCCCGTGCAGGCCATGCCGCTGGCTGATATATCCGGTCACTCTCCGGCATCCCTCTTGGCGTCATCACCGAACAGAACGCCATTTATACGACCACGATTTATCCGTCTCTTGTCACCGATCCGACCTCAATTCATTGACCATTCAGAAGAAATATCTGAATACTGCCCACTCTCAGGGTTGGCGACTCGCTTTATTCATCACAGAGAGATTAAATGACAGTAGAGGGGAAAACCGAGCGCCCCTCTCCCCACCAGGCAAGGAGATGCGGTGTTAAGCAAAGAGTGGCTGCTGCTATCAAGCGATATGGAACTGGTCTGCCTGCGGATTGCCGCCGGTCTAACCAAACCTGTCACGGAACAGGATGTGCAGGCTCTGCTGCTCGCTTCCAACTGTCGCCGCTATCAGCCGCTGCCCGAGGGGATCAAACAGGCCATCAGCCTGCTCAATACCCTGCTCACCAACCCTGCCGCCCCCGTCCCCGCCAACCCCATCCCCATCGGCAAGCGTCAGGATGCCCGACTCGCCGTAATAGTGGAGAAGGATCGCATGAGCGCCATCGCCCAGATCACTGCCGACTGGGGGGGCAAGTATGTGACGCTGGAACAGCTGAAAGAGGCGATCGCCATCAGCGAAATCAAACAGGGGGTGAGTGAGCAACTGCTCACCGCTGCCATCCAGTCGGCCAAGGAGGCCGCCCCCGGCAGCCAGCTCAAGCTGGTAATTGCCAACGGCCAGCCTGCCGTCAATGGTCAGGACACTCGCTATGAGCGGCTGGTGGAAACCCCGGCAGAACGGATCCTCAAACCGCAGGAGCTCGGGCATGGCAAGGTCGACCTGCGGGATCTCGGCTCCATCGTCACCGTCAAGGCCGGTGCTCCGCTGATGCGCCGTCATCCGGCCACCGTCGGGGCGCCCGGTTTTACCGTGACCGGTCAGGATCTGCCCGCCAAGGATGGCAAAGACAGCCCGATGAGCGCTGGCGAGGGCACCTTTATCTCCCCCGACGATCCCGACCTGCTGATTGCCGGTCGGGCGGGCCTGCCCTGTCAGGAGAAAGCGGGCATGAAGGTGGACGAAGTGCTCAGCGTCAAACAGGTGGATGCCCGCCACGGCCACATTGATTTTGAAGGGGGATTAATCGTCAGCGGCGACGTCAACCCGGGTATGAAGATCAGGGTCAGCGGTGACATCGTGATTGGCGGCTTTATCGAAGGGGGCTGGATCGAGGCGGGGGGCAGCATCACGGTACGCCACGGCATCATTGGCCGCCGCAACGAGCAGGGGGAGTACCTTTGCCAACTCAATGCGCAGGGGGAGATCCACGCCAGCTACGCCCAGTATGCCCAGCTGGAAGCGGGGGGGGATATCCAGATCCAGAGCCAGCTCAGCCACTGCTACTCCCGCAGCGGACAAGACATCAAGGTGGGCGATAGCAACATGCGCAAAGGCACTCTGCTGGGGGGCACCAGCATTGCCAATCGCCTGATCATTGCCCCCAGCCTGGGGGCCGAGGCAGCCAACCATACCCGGCTGCAGATCCTTGGCGGCTACTTCACCCACAAGGAGCAGGAACACCAGCTCAAGCTGCGCCAGCAGGCGTGTCAGGCCCAGCTGGAGAAAATCAAGGAGCTGGTCATGAAGTTGCTGCAACTGCCCAGTGACAAGCGCAATCCGGATACCCTGCGCAAGCTCAAACCGATCCGGGACCATCAGCTGGCCGAACTGGCCCAGCTCGATGAGCAGCTCACCGCCAACCAGGAGGAGCTGCGAAACTTGATGGCTCAGATGGAGGTCATTGCCACCCAGCACCTCTACTCCGGCATCGAGGTCGAGATGGCCAGCTTCAAACGCAAGGTTACCATTACCCGAGGCCCTACCCGCCTGACTATTCACGACGAGCAGCTGGAGATGACCCCTTACGAGGGGCACAGCTAGGTGAACCATCCGCATCGACCGTGATCCCGCCGTCGATTTTCGCTACACTCGCCACTTCCTTGGCCCCACCGGGTGGGCCAGCCAGACTCAGGTAGTGAGAGATGTACAAGCTGATCGCATTGGATATGGATGGCACCCTGCTCAACCCGCAGGGCCAGATTACTCCCCGCACCCACGCCGCCATCAGCGCCGCGCGCGCCAAAGGGGTAACCGTTGTGCTGGCCTCCGGCCGCCCGCTGGAAGGGATGAGCCGCTATCTGGAAGAGCTCGGCCTCACCACAGAGCATGACTACGTCATCTGCTACAACGGCGCCCTGGTGCAACAGGTGGCCGATCAGCGCATCATCCGCAGCCAGCTGCTGACCGGCAGTGACGCCAGCGCCGTCGCCAAACTGGCTGACGAGCTGGAGGTGAACGTCCACGGTTTCTCGGTGACCCAGGGCCTCATCAGTCCCCGTGTCAGTACCTACACCGAGCACGAATCCCGCCTGATCGGCATGCCGATCAATCTGATCGACTTCGCCACCCTGCCTGCCGACGAGCAGATCATGAAGGTGATGATGATCGACGAGCCGCCCCAGCTCTCCCGCGCCATCGAGCGACTGCCTGCAGAGCTCTATGAGCGCTATACCGTGGTACAGAGCGCCCCCTTCTTCCTCGAGTTCATGAACAAGCAGAGCAACAAGGGAACCGGCGTGGCCGCACTGGCCGAGCACCTTGGCCTGACCGCCGATCAGGTGATCTGCGTCGGGGATGCGGGCAACGATCGCCACATGATCGAATACGCAGGCCTCGGGGTTGCGATGGGCAATGCCACCGACGAGATCAAGGCTCTCGCCCAGCACACCACTGCCCGCAACGATGAAGATGGCGTAGCTCAGGTGATCGAACAGTTCGTACTGAACGCCTGACCGCAATCGAGCGCCGCTGCGTCCGATAAGGAAATAAAAGGCTATGTCCCAATTACGTGTTGCATGGGGCGCCCCAGGGCCTCATACAAACACACTTTGATATTTACGCCTTTTCC